>JAEYNS010000176.1 GCA_023412435.1 Actinomycetes bacterium
CACCCCCACCAGGAGTTCATCCAGATCGACACCACGAACATCCTGTTCGTCGTCGGCGGCGCCTTCTCCGGGCTCGAGGAGATCATCAACGCGCGGATCGGCAAGCGCCCGCTGGGCTTCAACAACGATGCGGCAGTGCGCCGTCCCGAGACGAACAATCCGTTCCAGGAGGTCCGTCCCGAAGACCTGCACAAGTTCGGCCTGATCCCCGAGTTCATCGGCCGGCTGCCGATGATCTCCACCGTCGAGGCGCTCGACAGGGAAGCTCTGGTACGGATCCTGGTCGAGCCGAAAAACGCGCTGATCAAGCAGTTCCGGCGACTCTTCGAGCTCGACGGCGTCGACCTCGAGTTCACCCCTGACGCCATCGAGGCAATCGCCGCGATGGCTCTGCAGCGGGGGATCGGGGCCCGCGGGCTCCGATCGATCCTCGAGGAGATCCTGCTCAATGTGATGTACCACGTGCCCAGCGACGAGCACGTCGCCCAGGTGCTGGTCGACGCCGACGTCGTGACCGAAGGGGCGGCCCCCCGCCTGGTCTCGCGGGCGGAGCTGAGCCGTTCCGAACGGCGCGAGAAGACCGCCTGAGCCCTGGCGGCTGTCGGTCGCCGGGCCTTCGCGAGCCCGCGCCGGTTCCTCCCTGCAGTCAGGGACGCGTCAGGCGAGCGGACGGTCAGCCGCGCGGTGGCACACCGTTGGTGGTGGCGCGCAGCGGCGCCGCCTCCGGCAGCAGGCCGTTGGCCCGTGCCACCCCTACCGCCACCAGCCGGTCGTGCACGCCGAGCTTGCGGTAGATGTTGCCAAGGTGCTTGTGCACGGTCCGCGGCGACAGGTTGAGCCGGGAGGCGATCGAGGTGGCGAGCAGGCCACGGGCCAGCAGTTCGAGCACCTGGCGCTCACGGTCGGTGATGTTGAACTCCGCAGTGGTCGCCCGCTCCTGGGCGTAGGCCTGCGCGGCCCGCGGCCACAGCACGGTCAGCGGGCGGCAGGCCCGGTGGAGCAGTCGGCGCGAGTCCTCGTCGTAGGCCTGCGGCCGGGCCAGGGCAAGGATGCGGCTGAATCCCTCGACGGGCTCGTCGTCCTCCATCGGCTCGATGCGGACGAAGACCACATGGCCGATGCCCGGCACCTCGTCGATGCTGAAGTGACCCTCCAACCCTGCCACCCCGGTGTGCAGCACGTGGTCCAGCAGCGGTTGGGCGGTGTCGGGGTCCGGCAGCAACGCGATCGGCTCAAGCGCCTCGTCCTCGTCGTAGTAGACGCTGACGGCGGCCCGCGCGCCCACCGCGTGGGACAGGTGCTCAAGAACTGTGGCATCCGCCGCGATGCCCTTGTTCAGGGCGTCGATGGCGTCGGCCAGCATGTCCAGCACCATGGATGCCGGATCAACAGTCACAACAACCCCTCCCCGCGGGCAAAAGTACGGATCGTCATCTTTACTGAGGAAGATTACCCCTGCCAAGCCTTGCCACCATACCTTCTCCTCCTTCACCACAACAGGACGCCATCGCCGCGACGGTGAGACAGCGCACCGCGGGACAACCCTCCCCGAACCGGTGCGGCGGACGGTAAGTTGATCGCAGGTTCGCCGGTTCACGAAGGAGTAGCCCCATGCCAAGCCGTACCGTCGCCATCGCATCCTCGGTTGGTCTGCACGCTCGCCCCGCCTCCCTGTTCGTCCAGGCGGCCACGGCCACGGGCCTGCCGGTCACGATCGCCAAGGAGGGCGGGTCCCCGGTGGACGCCCGGAGCATCCTCATGGTGATGGCGCTCGGCGCGAAGAACGGCGAGGTCGTGACTCTGTCCGCCGAGGGTGAGGGGGCAGACGCCGCCCTCGAGGGCCTGGTCGAGTTGTTGTCACGGGATCTGGACGCGGAGTAGTCCGATGGCCGGCATCGAGACCCGGACGTTCCACGGGATCGGGGTCAGCGCCGGCACCGCCGTCGGCCCGCTGGTGGTTGTCACCCCGGCGCCCGTCGCCCCCGCCGACGAGCCGGCAGCGCCGGATCCGGCCGCTGCCCTCACCTCGGTGAAGGAGGTCCTGGAGCAGGTCGCGAAGGGACTCGAGGCCAAGGCTGCCATCGCGGGCGACCACGCCCGGCCGATCCTTGAGGCCGGCGCCATGATGGCCCGCGACCCGGGGCTCGCTTCTGGCGTGGAGAACCACCTGAACGCCGGCAAGGGCCCGGCCACCGCGGTCACCGCCGCGGTCGAGGAGATCGCGGCGATGCTCACAGCGCTGGGCGGCTACATGGCCGAGCGCGTCGCCGACCTGCACGACGTCCGCGACCGCGCCGTGGCGCGATTGCTCGGCCAGTCCGAGCCCGGCGTGCCGACCCTGACCGAGCCGAGCATCCTCGCAGCGCACGACCTCGCCCCTGCCGAGACCGCAACCCTGTCGGTCGAGACCTGCCTCGGGATCGTCACGGCTGCCGGTGGCCCGACCAGCCACACCGCGATCCTCGCCTCCCAGCTCGGGATCCCGGCTGTCGTCCAGGCGACCGGCATCACCACCGTCCCGCCCGGCACGATCGTCGCCATCGACGGTGGCGTCGGTGAGGTGACGGTCAACCCCACCGAGGAGGAGCGCGAGCTCCTGCTGGAACGCAAGCGTCGCAGGGAGGCCGCGCTGGCGGGGGGCACCGGCAAGGGCTCGACCAAGGACGGCTACCCGGTCGCCCTGCTGGCCAACATCGGCACCGTCGACGACGCCCGCAAGGCCGCCGCGCTGCCGGTGGAGGGAGTGGGCCTGTTCCGCACCGAGTTCGTGTTCCTCGACCGCGACACGATGCCCACCGTCGAGGAGCAGACCAGGATCTACACCGAGGTCTTCCAGGCCTTCGGCGACCGGCGCATCATCGTGCGCACCCTGGACGCGGGCGCCGACAAGCCGCTGAAGTTCGCCGACCTCGGCCCGGAGGAGAACCCTGCGCTGGGCCGGCGCGGGTTGCGGCTCGGCATGATCCGTACCGACGTGATGGACTCCCAGCTCGAGGCACTCGCCGCCGCCTACCAGGCCACCGGGGCCGACGTCCGGGTGATGGCGCCGATGGTGGCCACCGAGGCCGAGGCCATCTGGTTCGCCTCCCGGGTGCGCGAGCTGGGCCTGCCCAAGGTCGGCGTGATGATTGAGGTCCCCGCAGCCGCCATCAGGTCGAAGGGCATCCTGTACCACGTCGACTTCGCCTCGCTCGGCACCAACGACCTGTCGCAGTACACGATGGCCGCCGACCGGATGCAGGGCGAACTCGCTGCCCTGCTCGACCCGTTCGAGCCGGCCCTGCTCGACGTCGTGGCGCTGGCCTGCGCCGGTGGTCAGGCGATGGGCAAGCCGGTCGGGGTCTGCGGCGAGGCCGCCGGTGACCCGGTGCTCGCGCTGGTCCTGGTCGGCTTGGGCGTCTCGAGCCTGTCCATGGCGCCCGGCAAGGTGCCCGCGGTCCGCACCGCGCTCGGCCTGCACTCCAGGAGCCAGTGCCAGCAGATGGCGGCGGCGGCGCGGGCGTCGACCTCGCCGCAGGACGCCAGAGCGGCCGTGCTGCGGCTCGCCGACCCGGTGCTGCGCGACCTCATGTAGCCCCCGGGGGGCGGGGTCCGGCTACCTGCCGGCGTCCTTGAGGGTGCCCTCGATCTCCCCGCCGTCCTTGCCGACCAGGCAGGTGACCGCCCGATCGGCGGCGGACTCCCAGGTCTGTCTGGTGGGCTGCAGCACGTTCAGGTCGTAATCGGACTTGCCGACCGAGACCCCGACGAACGTCTTGAACCGGTCCTGACAGAACTCCTCGGCAGCGTCCTGGACAGCGCCGGCGCCGGGGAACTCGTCGCCGTCGAGCTCGGTGGCGGCGAACACCTCCCAGGAGTGCGGCTGGTCACACGGCAGCAGCGTGACCTTCTCCACCGTCCCCGTCGTCAGCGGCCCGGTGCAGTCGCCGACCTGGGGTGAGAATGAGTCGCCCGGGGCCGAGGCCGTCACCTGCCCGGCGCTGTTGCGGGGACCGCCGGTGGCGCAGCCGGCCGCCGCCACCGCGACGGCCAGGCCGGTCAGCAGGGCAACGATCCCGCCCCGGCCCGAGCTCATCCCGCGGCCGGCGCGAGCTCGACGTCGACCATGAGGGGGGCGTCGCCCGGGGTCCAGACCAGCTCCCCTGTGATCCGTCCCACCGCACGCAGGTCCGCCTCCGCCAGCCGGAGCTCCGCCAGCAGTTCGTCGGGGCCGGTGACCACGGCGCGCGCGACCTCGGTCTTCATCGAGGCCTTGGCCTGCGACTTGGCGCCACGGATCCCGATCAGCGCCGCGGCGATCGCGTCCAGCAGGGCCGGGTCTCCGGTGGACGGCAACTCGTCGGCGGACGGCCAGCCGGCGCGGTGGACCGAGCCGTCCTGCCACCACGACCAGGCCTCCTCGGTGACGAACGGCAGGAATGGGGCGAACAGCCGCAGCAGGACGTTCAGCGCGAGCCGCAGGGCGGCCTGCGCGGAGGCGGCGGCCGCCTCGCCGCCGGCACCGTAGGCACGTTCCTTCACCAGCTCGAGGTAGTCATCGCAGAACTGCCAGAAGAATTTCTCGGTGACCTCCAGCGCGCTGGTGTAGTCGAACTCGTCGAAGCTGGCGGTGGCCTGCTCGACCACCGTGCGCAGCCCCGCGAGCATCGCGAGATCAGCCGGCGCGGTGACAGCTGCCGGTTCTGATGCCTGCCCGATCCCGAGGATGAACTTGCTCGCGTTGAGCACCTTCATCGCCAGCCGGCGTCCGACCTTCATCTGGGTCTCGTCGAAGGGGGAGTCCATCCCCGGCCTGGCCATCGCCGCCCGCCACCGCACGGCATCGGAGCCGAACCGCTCCAGCACGTCGGTGGGCACCACGACATTGCCCTTCGACTTGCTCATCTTCTTGCGGTCGGGATCGACCACGAAGCCCGAGATGGTCGCCCGCCTCCACGGCAGCCGGTCGTGCTCGAAGTGCGCCCTGACCACCCGCGAGAACAGCCAGGTGCGGATGATGTCGTGCGCCTGCGGTGCCATGTCCATCGGGAAGGTGAGGTCGAACAACCCCGGATCACGCTCCCAGCCGGTGGCGATCTGCGGGCTGAGGGAACTGGTCGCCCAGGTGTCCATGACGTCAGGGTCGCCGACGAAGCCGCCCGGAGCGCCGCGCTGGTCCTCGGTGTAGCCCGGGGGCACGTCGCTGGACGGGTCCACAGGGAGGGTCTCCACGGCCGCGGTGATCGGACGGGAGTAGTCCGGCTCGCCCTCGGCGTCCAGCGGGTACCAGACCGGGAAGGGCACGCCGAAGAACCGCTGCCGGGAGATCAGCCAGTCTCCGTTGAGGCCGTTGACCCAGTTGGCGTACCGGTGCCGCATGTGGTCGGGGACCCAGGCCAGTTCGCTGCCGCGGGCCAGCAGCGCCTGCTTGAGGTCGTCGTCGCGCCCGCCGTTGCGGATGTACCACTGCCGGGTGGAAACGATCTCGAGCGGCTTGTCGCCCTTCTCGTAGAAGTTCGCCATCCGGGTGGTGGGCTTCGGCTCGCCGTCCAGGTCGCCGGAGGCGCGCAACAGGGCGACCATCGCCTCCCGCGCGCCGAAGGCCGTCTTGCCCGCCAGGTCGGCGTACGGCCCGGGGTTGGTGAGCCACTCGGGAGCGTCGGCCTGCATCCGTCCGTCGCGGGTGAGCGCGGTGCGGGTCGGCAGCCGCAGCTCGCGCCACCACAGCACGTCGGTCAGGTCGCCGAACGTGCAGCACATGGCGATGCCTGCGCCCTTGTCCGGCTCGGCGGCCGGGTGCGCCAGCACGGGGATCTCCACCCCGAACACCGGTGACGTCACCGTGGTCCCGAACAGCGGCTGGTAGCGCTCGTCGTCAGGGTGGGCGATCAGGGCGCACACCGACACGATCAGCTCCGGACGGGTGGTCTCGATGTGCAGCGGGCTGCCGTCGGGACGATGGAAGGCGACCCGGTGGTAGAAGCCCGGGTACTCCCGCGCCTCCAGTTCGGCCTGCGCCACGGCGGTCTGGAAGGTCACGTCCCACAGCGTCGGCGCCTCGGACAGGTAGGCCTCGCCGCGGGCGTGGTTGCGGAGGAAGGCGAGCTGGGAGACCCGCTGCGATTCGGTGGAGATGGTTGTGTAGAGGGTGTTCCAGTCGACGCTCAGGCCGAGGGTGCGCCACAGGTTCTCGAAGGCGACCTCGTCCACCGCGGTCAGCTCGTGGCACAGCTCGATGAAGTTCTTGCGCGAGATCGGGACCTGCCGCTTCGGGTCCGGCTTGGCCGGCGGTGTGAAGTCGGGGTCGTACGGGATCGACGGGTCGCAGCGCACGCCGTAGTAGTTCTGCACCCGCCGCTCGGTGGGCAGGCCGTTGTCGTCCCAGCCCATCGGGTAGAAGACGTGCTTGCCGCGCATCCGCTGGTAGCGGGCGACCAGGTCGGTGTGGGTGTAGGAGAACACGTGGCCGACGTGCAGCGACCCCGACACGGTGGGCGGGGGAGTGTCGATGCTGAACACCTGGGCGCGCGAGTCCGGCCGGACGAAGGCGTAGGTGCCGTCCTGCTGCCAGCGCTGCGACCAGGTGGCCTCCAGCCCCTCCAACACCGGACGCTCCGGTACGCCCACGCCGGCGAGGGTCGCGGCGGGCTGGGTCTGGATGGGCATGTCTGTCATGGGCTGAATCTTACGAACCGGCGCAGACCCCCGGCACATCGCCCACGCCGCTCCGGCTCGCGGGGACGGTTCTTCGGTTCGCGGGGACGGTTCTTCGGTTCGCGGGGACGGTTCTTCGGTTCGCGGGGACGGTTCCTCGGTTCGCGGGGACGGTCCTTGCGTCCGGCGCCGCAGGGGAGCGGCCGCACCATCACCGGTACGCTGAACCCACCATGAACCGCACTTCCCACCAGCAGGTAGTCGAGGCGCTCCAATCGCGCTGGCCGGAGCACCGGATCGCCCGCGGCCTGGGCCGAATCGAGGCGCTGTGCGACCTGCTCGGTTCGCCGCAGCGCGCCTGCCCCGTGATCCAGATCGCCGGCACGAACGGCAAGGGCAGCACCGCGATCATGATCGACACGCTGCTGCGCTCGCTCGGATTGCGGGTGGGACGGGTCTCGAGCCCGCACCTGCAGGACATCACCGAACGGATAGTGATCGACGGCGAGCCGATCGCCGCCGACCGCTTCGACGAACTCGTCGCCGAGATCCAGCCGTTCGTCGACATGGTCGACGCCCAGCAGATCGACGGCGTCGCGATGACCTTCTACGAGGTGATGACCGCGCTCGCCTACATGGCTTTCGCCGAGGCGCCGGTCGACGTCGCCGTCGTCGAGGTCGGGATGGGCGGGGCCTGGGACGCCACCAGCGTCGCCGACCCGCAGGTGGCGGTGGTGGCCCCGATCGACTTCGACCACACCCACGTGCTGGGCGAGTCCCTGACCGAGATCGCCGGCGAGAAGGCCGGCATCATCAAGCCCGGCTCGACAGCGGTGCTGGCCGGCCAGGCGCCGGAGGCGGCCACCGTCCTGGTGGCACGCGCGGCAGCCGTCGGCGCCAAGCTGCTGCGCGAAGGCGTCGAGTTCGGCCTGATCGAGCGGACGCCGGGCGTCGGCGGCCAGGTGATCAGGATCGAGACCGCGGACGGGCCGCTCGGCGACCTCGTGCTGCCGCTGTTCGGCGCCCACATGGCCCGCAACGCCGCGCTCGCGGTTGCGGCCTGCGAGGCCTTCCTCGGCGGACGCGCGCTGCCGGCGGAGGTGATCGCGGAAGGGCTCGAGGCGGTGGTGGCCCCGGCCCGCCTCGAGGTGGTGCGCCGCTCTCCGACGGTGGTCGTCGACACCTGTCACAACCCGCACGGCGCCCGCGCCACGATCGAGGCGATGACCGAGGCCTTCGACTTCACCCCGCTGATCGCCGTGGTCGCCATGATGGCCGACAAGGACGTCCGTGGCGTGCTGGAGGTGCTGGCCGAAGCGGCGACCACCGTGGTGGCCACGGGCATCACCGGCGTCGCGCGGGCGATGGCCCCCGAGGCTCTCGCCGAGCTCGCAGGCGAGGTCGTCGGCGCCGACCGGGTGGTCATCCGGTCCCGGATGGCCGACGCGATCGACGAGGCGGTCCGGCTCGCGGACGAAGCCGGCCCGGGGGCCGGGATCCTGATCGCAGGCTCGGTGTACGCCGCCGGCGAGGCCCGCTCGCTGCTGGTGCACGCGAAAGAGGACGACCGGTGAGGCTCGCTCCGAAGAACCCGATGGGCAAGGTGATGCTGTCCATCCTCGCCTTCGAGGCCGTCGTCTTCGGGCTGGCGATCGCCGGCATGATCCAGGTCGACAACGTGCCGGTGCCGGTGGCGGTCGGAGCGGCGAGCGTGGGGATGGCCCTGGCGATCGCCGCCTGCGCGCTGCTGCGCTTCCCGGTCGGCTACCTGCTCGGCTGGGTGACCCAGGGGGTGGCGGTGGGGCTCGGGCTGCTCACGCCCTGGATGTACTGGCTGGGTGGCATGTTCGCGCTGCTGTGGGTCGTGAGCTTCGTGCTGGGACGCCGCATCGAGCAGGCCCCCGCCGACGCCGGCCAGGCGCCACCGCCCGCCGCCTGAGCCCGCTCACCACGGACGGGCGCCCCGATGCGCCACGTGTCCCAACCCTGCTACCCGATAAGGTCGCTGCCATGACGCAACGAACGCTGGTGCTGATCAAGCCGGACGCCGTCAGCCGCGGGCTGGTCGGCGCCATCCTGGGCCGCTACGAGGCCAAGGGACTCGCCCTGGTGAGCCTTGAACTGCGCCAGATCGATGCCGCGATGGCCGATCGGCACTACTCCGAGCACGTCGACAAGCCCTGGTACCCGCCGGTGCGCGAGTACATCACCTCCGGTCCGCTGGCAGCGCTCGTGCTGGAGGGCCCGTCGGCGATCGACGTGGTCAGGCTGATGAACGGCGTCACCAACGGTGCGGAGGCCGCGCCGGGCACGATCCGCGGCGACTACACGCTGTCCAACCGGTACAACCTGGTCCACGCCTCCGACTCGCCCGAGTCGGCCGCCAGCGAGATCGGGTTGTGGTTCCCCGGGCTCGACTGAGCCGCTGAGATGACCTACCCGCCCGTGCCCGCGGCCCCGTGGGGCCCCTCAGCCCCGCCCGTGCCTGCCGCCCCGCCCGCGCTGCCGGTACGGCCACGGGAGTACCACGAGTTCTACCGCACGCCGCGGCTGCGGTGGTGGCACCCGCTGGTCGCGCTGCTCATGTTCGGCGGGATCTGGATCCTCGCCGTCACCGTCGTCAGTGTCGCCGCCCTGGTGTACGACCTGTCCGTCGGGAACCTGGTGTGGGAGGAACTCGCGGCCGGCCAGCTCGAGATCACCCCGATGCTGTTCCTGGCCAACAACATCGGCCTCGCCCTGGCGATCCCTGCCGCCTGGGCCACCCACCGCGCCGTGTTCGGGCAGCGGGTCGGCTGGCTCTCCTCCATCGTGGGACGGTTCCGCTGGGGCCTGCTCGGCAGGTTCGCCCTGATCGCCCTCGCCTTCTACGTGGTGCTGTTCGGCGTCGAGCTGGCGGTGTCGGGGACTCCCGAGGGCCTCGCCGTCCGACCTGAGACGTGGTTCCTGCTGGCGTCCATCCTGCTCACCACGCCGCTGCAGAGCGCGGGGGAGGAGATCGCGATGCGCGGCATCATGGCGCGCGCCATCGGCTCATGGTTCCCTGCCAGCCGGGTCGGGCTGGTGGTCTCGACCGTCGCGACCTCGCTCGTCTTCATGGCGCTGCACGGTGCCGGCGATCCGTGGCTGAACGGTCACTACCTGTGGTTCGCGACGGTCGCCTCGGTGCTGGTGTGGAAGACCGGCGGGCTCGAGGCCCCGATCGCCCTGCACATCGTGAACAACCTGATCGGGCTCAGCATGGTGCCCTTCCTCGGCCTCGACGGGCTGTTCGACCGCGAGGCCGGGGTCGGCAGCCCTCTCGTGCTCGTGCAGTCGGCGCTGCTCACCGCGGCCGCCGCCGCGATGTTGTGGCAGGCTAGGCGATTGGCCCTGCCGACGAGTACGGCTCCGGCCGCCCTCCCGGGTACCGTGGAGGGATGAGGAGCTACCAGCTCCGCGCCCAGGTGGGATGAGGAATGAACGAGATGCAGTCTGACCTGGTGACCAGGGTGGACACCGCCGCAGGCCTGAAGTGGCTGCGGGCGCGGATCCGTCCCCGTGCGGGGAGGACCCTCGTCGGGATCGACGGCGTGGACGGCGCAGGCAAGACCACCTTCGCCAACGAGTTGGCGATGCTGCTCGGCGAGTGTGGCAACGAGGTGATCAGGATCTCCCTCGACGACTACCTCAACCCGCAGTCGGTCCGGTACGCCCAGGGACGGACCTCGCCCCGCGGGTTCTACGAGGACAGCTACGACTACGAGCGGTTCCACGACGAGGTACTCGAGCCGCTGGCCAATGACGGCTCCGGCAGGTACCGCACCGCGGCCTACGACCTGGCTCATGAGGCCCCGGTGAAGTCGCCCTGGCTGGTGGCTCCCGACAATGTCGTGGTGATCATCGACGGGATGTTCCTGCATCGCAAGGATTTCGCCGAGAGCCGGACGAAGAAGGTCTGGGACCTGTCGGTCTGGCTGGACGTGCCGTTCGCCGAGACCTACCGCAGGCTGCACGAGCGGGGGAGCCTCAACTCCGACCCGCTCGACCCGAGCAACGCCCGGTACTACGAGGGCCAGCTGCTCTACATCAGGGAGTGCCAGCCGGCGGAGAAGGCGGACCTCGTGGTCGACAACTCCGGCCCGCACACCTCGATCGACGAGCTGTAGCCGCCCGTTCCTCCAACTTCTGCCAGATTGCCCGGTTGGCTGACAGATCTGTCGGTCGCGCCGGCGTTGGTGGCAGAAGCTGGACGAGCCCAACGGAGGGTCCGTCCCTGCGTCCCGCGGAACCGTCCCCGCGGCCCGGGCAGTCTCCTCCAACTTCTGCCAGATAGCCCGGCTGGCTGACACATCTGTCGGTCGAGCCCCCAGGTTGGCAGAAGTTGGGGGACCCGAGGGGGTCTGTCCGCCGGACCCGGCGGTATCGCTGCTTGCCGACTCGCATTAGGCTGGCCCGACCATGAGTGTTGACACTGCGCCCGCTTCGCTGTTCCCGCGGCTCGAGCCCTTGCTTGCCCAGGTCAGCAAGCCCGTCCAGTACATCGGCGGGGAGGTGAACTCGCAGCCGAAGGACTTCGCCGCCGCCGAGGTCCGCTGGGCCCTGATGTACCCCGACGCCTACGAGGTCGGCCAGCCGAACCAGGGCCTCGCGATCCTCTACGAGCTGCTCAACGAGCGCGACTGGATGTGCGCGGAACGCACCTACACGATCTGGCCCGACCTGGCCGGGCTGATGCGGGCCGCCGGCATTCCGCAGTTCACCCTGGAGAACCACCTGCCGGTGGCCGCCTTCGACCTGCTCGGGGTCAGCTTCTCCACAGAACTGGGCTACACCAACCTCCTGGAGAGCCTCGACCTGGCCGGCATCCCACTGCACGCCGCCGACCGCGGCCCCGACTCGCCGCTGGTGATCGCCGGCGGCCACGCGGCGTTCAACCCCGAGCCGATCGCGAGCTTCATCGACGCCGCCGTCCTCGGCGACGGCGAGCAGGCAGCGATCACGATCTCCGAACTGGTCCGGCAGTGGAAGGCCGAGGGCAGGCCCGGCGGGCGCGACGAGATCCTGCTGCGGCTGGCCCGCAGCGGCGTCGCCTACGTCCCCGGCTGCTACGACGTCAGCTACGGCCCGGACGGCGCGATCACCGCCGTGGTGCCCAACCGCGAGGGGGTTCCCGTCCGTCCGGCCAAGCACACCCTGATGGAACTGGACGAGTGGCCCTACCCGGCCCGGCCGATCGTGCCGCTGGCCGAGACCGTCCACGAGCGGTACTCGGTCGAGATCTTCCGCGGCTGCACCCGGGGTTGCCGGTTCTGTCAGGCCGGGATGATCACGCGGCCGGTGAGGGAACGCAATATCGAAACGATCGGGAAGATGGTGGAGGGCGGCCTGGCAGCCACAGGGCTTGAGGAGGTCGGGCTGCTCAGCCTCTCCTCCGCCGACCACTCCGAGATCGGCGAGGTCACCCACCAGCTCGCCGACCGGTACGCCGACGACCAGGTGTCGCTGTCACTGCCGAGCACCCGGGTCGACGCGTTCAACATCGACCTGGCCAACGAGCTCTCCCGCAACGGCCGTCGATCCGGCCTCACCTTCGCCCCGGAGGGCGGCACCGAGCGGCTGCGCAAGGTGATCAACAAGATGGTCACCGAAGACGACCTGATCAACACCGTGGCGGCCGCGTTCAGCCAGGGCTGGCGCCAGGTGAAGCTCTACTTCATGTGCGGCCTGCCCACCGAAACCGACGAGGATGTGCTGGCGATCGCCGACATGGCCGCCCGGGTGATCGAGACCGGACGGCGTGCCGCCGGCACCCGCGACATCCGGTGCACGATCTCGATCGGCGGGTTCGTGCCGAAGCCGCACACCCCGTTCCAGTGGGCGGCCCAGGCCGACCCGGAGACCATCGACCGACGGCTGCACGCCTTGCGGGACAGGATCCGGGCCGACAAGCGGTACGGCCGGGCGATCGGGATGCGCTACCACGACGGCAAGCCCGGGCTGATCGAAGGGCTGCTGAGCCGGGGCGACCGCCGGGTCGGGGACGTCATCGAGGCGGTCTGGCGCGACGGCGGCCACTTCGACGGCTGGAGCGAGCACTTCTCCTTCGAGCGCTGGGTCGAATGCGCGGAGCGGGCGCTCGCCCACCACGGCGTCGACCTTGCCTGGTACACCACCAGGGAGCGCGGCCAGGCTGAGATCCTGCCCTGGGACCACCTCGACTCCGGGCTCGACCGGGACTGGCTGTGGCAGGACTGGCAGGACGCGGTCGGCGGCGCCGAGGTCGAGGACTGCCGCTGGTCGGGCTGCTACGACTGCGGAGTCTGCCCCACCATGGGCACCGACATCCAGATCGGACCCACCGGCCGCACCCTGCTGCCGCTGACCGTCGCCCGCCGACCCGCCTGACCCCGGTCCGCCGCCCTGCCGCCCGTCCGGCAGGCGCGGTACCGTTCGGCCGTGGACGAGAGCCGCGTCACCGGCTGGCGGCGGTCGGCCCCAGGGCTCGCCGCACTGACCGGCTACGACAGGAGATGGCTGCGCGGCGACCTGGTCGCCGGCGTCACGGTCACCGCCTACCTCGTGCCGCAGGTGATGGCCTACGCCGAGATCGCAGGGCTGCCGGCGGTCGCCGGGTTGTGGGCGATCCTGGCGCCGCTGCTGGTGTACGCCGTCCTCGGCGGCTCGCGGCAGTTGTCGATCGGGCCGGAGTCGACCACCGCGCTGATGACGGCGGCAGGGGTCGGCGCGCTCGTCGCCGCCGCGGGCACACAGCGCTACGCGGAGGTGGCCGCGCTGCTGGCGATCGCCGTCGGCCTGGTCTGCCTGGCGGCCTGGCTGGGCCGGCTCGGCTTCCTCGCCAACCTGTTCTCCCACCCCGTCCTGATCGGCTACCTGGCCGGCATCGCCGTGCTGATGATCGTCAGCCAACTCGGCAAGCTGACCGGCCTGCGGATCACCGGCGACACCTTGTGGGACGAGATCGCCTCGCTGGCAGCCCAGGCGCCGGCGATCCACGTCCCCACGCTGGTGCTGGCGGCGGTCTGCGTCACGGCCATGTTCGCCCTCCGCCGGCTGCGTCCCACCTGGCCCGGACCGCTGATCGTGATCGTGCTCGCCGCGCTGGCGGTCTGGGTCGGCTTCCCCGGCAGCGAGCGGGTGGGCACCGTCGGAGCGATCCCGACGGGGCTGCCCGGGTTCGCCGTGCCGCAACTCGGCGACCTCTCGGTGCTCGCCCTGCTGCCGGCGGCGCTGGGCATCGCCGTCGTGGGCTATACCGACAACGTCCTGACCGGGCGGGCGTTCGCGCTGAAGCGGGGGGAGCGGATCGAGCCGACCCAGGAGCTCCTCGCGCTCGGGGTGGCCAACGTAGCCACCGGCCTGTTCCACGGCTTCCCGGTCTCCTCCAGCGGGTCCCGGACGGCGGTGGCCGACTCGGTGGGTGGCCGCACCCAGCTGCACTCCCTGGTGTCGCTGGCGCTGGTCGTGGCGACCCTGTTCCTGCTCGGGCCGTTGCTGGAGGCCTTCCCGACCCCTGCCCTTGGAGCGGTGATCGTGTACGCGGCAGTCCGGCTGGTCGACCTCGCCGAACTGCGGCGGATCGCCCGCTTCCGCAGCAGCGAACTGGTGCTGGCGCTGGTGACGACGGCGGCGGTGCTGGCGACGGGGGTGCTGGCCGGCATCGGGATCGCCATTGGACTGTCCCTGCTCGACCTGATCCGCCGGATCTCCCGGCCGCACGACGGCGTCCTCGGATACGTGCCCGGGCTGGCGGGGATGCACGACGTCGACGATCACGAGGGCGCGCAGCTTCTGCAGGGCCTGGTCGTCTACCGGTACGACTCCCCGCTGTTCTTCGCCAACACCGAGAACTTCCGCACCAGGGCGCTCGCCGCCGTCGCCGGGGTGCCCCAGCCGGTGCACTGGTTCGTGCTCAACGCCGAGGCGAACATCGAGGTCGATCTGACGGCGGTCGACGCCCTCGACGAGCTGCGGGAGGCGCTCGCGGAACGGGGCATCACCCTCGCCCTGGCGAGGGTGAAACACGAGATCCGGCAGGAGTTGGCCGACGCAGGGTTCATCGCCCGGGTCAGCGAGGACCTCGTGTTCCCGACCCTGCCCACGGCGGTCGCCGCCTACGTCGAGTGGTACCGGGCCCGGCACGGCACCGAGCCGCCGGTGCTGCCCCCGGCGGATGCCGGGATGGTGAAGGACGGCTGAGCGCGCGCGGCTATCCTGCCGGACGTGACCCGAGCCCAGCCGGCGCAGCAGGCGCCCCCCAAGCAGCGCCTCCGGGTGCGCTATGCCAAGCGGGGCAGGGCGCGGTTCGCCTCGCACCGCGACATCGGACGTGCGCTGGAGAGGGCGCTGCGCCGGGCCGGCATCCCGATGGCGTTCTCGTCCGGCTTCTCGCCGCACCCGCGGATCTCGTACGCCGGTGCCAGCCCGACCGGGGCGGCCAGCGAGTCGGAGTACCTCGAACTCGGCCTCGCCGAGGAGGTGGCACCGGAACGGGTGCGGGAGCTCCTCAACGAGGCGCTGCCCGAGGGGCTGGAGGTGGTCGCCGTCGCCGAGTCGGACGGACGACCGCTCGCCGACCTGCTCACCACGTCCTGCTGGCGACTCGACGTGCCGGGGATCACCGCGGCCGGTGCCGAGCAGGCGGTGGCCGCCCTGCTGGCCCAGCCGCACCACACCGTGGAGCGGATGACCAAGACCGGGATGCGGTCCTTCGACGTCAGGGCCGCCATCCTCCGGCTGCGGGTGGAGGGGGAGGGTCTGCTCGAACTGGTGTCAGCGATCGGCACCCCGCTGGTACGTCCCGACGACGTGATCACCGCGCTGAGCGCCGTCAGCGCCGGGTTCAGGCCGAGTGGTCCGCCGGTGTTCACCCGGTTGGCGCAGGGAGGCTTCGACGGCACCCGGGTGGTCGATCCGGTACCCGCCGCGTCGGCCTGAAAGATCACGCTCAGATAACGGACACGGGCGCGCGGAGCCGTCCTTTTCTGGCCTGCTGTGGAATAATGCCTCCAGGCAGGGACTTCGCCCCATGAGGTTCCTCCCGCGAGTGCAGCGGCCGAGGTGACAGCTCGATCGCCCGCATTGCCACACCGCGACGTGTCAACGACCGCGGGGGCGAGGCGGAGGCGCACCCGCCCTCAACAGGCTTTACTGCTGCGGCAGTTGACGTTGCGGCACCTACGGGTGGCCGCTGAAGGAGCGCACCATGCTCGGTGACGACACCACCCC
>JAEYNS010000221.1 GCA_023412435.1 Actinomycetes bacterium
AGCCAACGTCGCACGATCAGCGCCGCCGGACCCCGGCGGCGAGATCGGCCACCACGGCGCGCAGCCCCGACAGGTCGTCGGGGGTTCCGGCGTCGTCGGCCGCCAGCAGCGGCTTCAGCAGCGCGGAGCCGACGATCACCGCGTCGGCGTAGCTGCCGACGGTGGCCGCCTGCTCGCCGTCGGAGACCCCCAGTCCGACGCCGACCAGCAGGTCGGGAGCCAGCTCACGCAGCCGGGCGACCAGGGCGGGGGCGGCGCTGGGGGCGGTCGAACGGGTACCGGTGACGCCCATCACGGACGTGGCGTAGACCCAGCCGCGACAGGCCTGTGCGGTGGCGACGATCCGCTCGTCGGAGGAGGACGGGGAGACCAGGAAGATCCGGTCCAGGCCGTGGACCTGCGAGGCCTCGAGCCACTCCCCCGCCTCGTCGGGGATGAGATCGGGGGTGATCAGCCCGGCGCCACCGGCCGAGGCCAGGTCGCGGGCGAAGGCGTCCACCCCGTAGCGGTCCACCAGGTTCCAGTAGGTCATCACCACGGCGGGCCTGCCTGCGGCACGGACTGCCTCCACGGCGGCGAAGACGTCCCGCGTCCGCACCCCGCGCTGCAGCGCGCGCGTCCCGGCCCGCTGCACCACGGGACCGTCCATCATCGGGTCGGAGTACGGCAGCCCGACCTCGACGAGGTCGACTCCCGGCGTGTCCCCGTCGCCGCACAGCGCGCGCAGCGCCGCCAGCGAGCCCGGCACGCTCGGGTAGCCGACCGGCAGGTAGCCGACCAGAGCGGCCCTGCCCTCGGCGCGGGCGGCGGCGATCGCCTGTCCTGAGTTGCCAAGGGTGGCGAGGGTGCTCATCACACGCCTCCGGTCGCCAGGTCGGGCCGGCCGGTGAGGCCGAACCAGGTGTTGGCGGTGGTCACGTCCTTGTCGCCCCTGCCCGAGACGCAGACCACAAGGATCGGCTCGGCGTTGGGGTCGGTCTCGGTGATCCGGCGGCCGAGCCGCATGGCTCCGGCGAGGGCGTGGGCCGACTCGATGGCCGGCATGATGCCCTCGGTCCTGGTCAGCGCCTCGAACGCCTCCATCGCCTCGGCGTCGGTCACCGACTCGTAGCTGGCCCTGCCGGTGGCGGCCAGCCAGGAGTGCTCGGGGCCGACGCCCGGGTAGTCGAGGCCCGCCGAGATGGAGTGGCTCTCCAGCGTCTGGCCGTCCTCGTCCTGAAGGATGTAGGTGCGCATGCCGTGCAGCACGCCCACCGAGCCGCCGCCGATCGCGGCGGCGTGCCTGCCGGTCTCCACCCCCTCGCCGCCGGCCTCGAAGCCGTACAGGGCTACCTCGGGGTTGTCGATGAAGTCGGCGAAACTGCCCAGCGCGTTGGAGCCGCCGCCGACGCAGGCGAGCACGGCGTCCGGCAGCCGTCCGTAGCGGGCGGTCACCTGCTCGGCGATCTCGGTGCTGATCACCCGCTGGAACTCGCGCACCAGCTTCGGGAACGGGTGCGGGCCGGCGACCGTGCCGATCAGGTAATGGGTGTTGTCGACGGTGGCGACCCAGTCGCGCATCGCCTCGTTCATGGCGTCCTTGAGGGTCTGGCTGCCGGACTCGACCGCCACCACCTCGGCGCCCAGCAGCTGCATCCTCGCGACGTTCAGCGCTTGCCGGTCGGTGTCGATACGCCCCATGTAGACGCGGCACTCCAGGCCGAACAGCGCGGCGGCGGTGGCAGTGGCCACCCCGTGCTGGCCGGCCCCGGTCTCGGCTATCACCCTGGTCTTGCCCATCCGGCGGGTGAGCAGCGCCTGACCGAGGACGTTGTTGATCTTGTGCGAACCGGTGTGGTTGAGGTCCTCGCGCTTCAGCAGCACCTTGGCGTTGCCGCACAGCGCCGAGAACCGCGGCGCCTCGGTGAGCGGCGTGGGACGGCCGGTGTAGTTGCGGCGCAGGTCTTCCAACTCCGACCAGAACCCCGGGTCTGCCACCGCCGCCTCGAACTCGGCGTCGAGCTGGGCGAGCGCCGCCATCAGTGCCTCGGGGACATAGCTGCCGCCGAAGATGTCGAAGTGCCCGGTCGGGTCGGGCAGCAGGG
Organism: Actinomycetes bacterium; assembly: GCA_023412435.1. Classification (GTDB taxonomy): domain Bacteria; phylum Actinomycetota; class Actinomycetes; order Propionibacteriales; family Propionibacteriaceae; genus Propionicimonas. The sequence continues at coordinate 2,085 of JAEYNS010000221.1, forward strand.
GTCGGTTCACCCGACCCATTAAACCAGCGGCGTCAGGGCACGCATCGCGGCGACCGCCGCGGCGGGATCGCCGTCCTTCACCAGCGCCTCGCCGACCAGGACGGCGTCAGCCCCGGCGTCCGCCATCCGCTGGGCATCGGCGAGTGAGAGGATGCCGGACTCGGCCACGGTGACGAGGCCGGACGGCACCAGCCCGACCAGTTCCTCGAACCGCGCCAGGTCGACGTCGAGGGTCTTCAGGTTGCGGTTGTTGACCCCGATCAGGACAGCGCCGGCGTCCACCGCCCGGCGCACCTCGTCGGCGGTGTGGGTCTCGACCAGGCACGTGAGACCCAGCTCGCCGGCCACCTCGAGCAGGTCGGCGAGTTCGGCGTCGCCCAGCGCGGCCACGATCAAGAGCGCGAGGTCGGCCCCGGCTGCCCTTCCCTCCCACAGCTGGTACTCGGTGACCACGAAGTCCTTGCGCAGCAGCGGCGCGTCCACCGCGGCCCTGACCGCGACCAGATCGTCGAGCGAGCCGTGGAACCTGCGCCGCTCGGTGAGGACGGAGATCGCCGCCGCCCCACCGGCGGCGTACCGGGCGGCGAGCGCTGCCGGGTCGGGGATGGCCGCCAGGTGACCCTTGCTGGGGCTGGCCCGCTTCACCTCGGCGATCACGCCGAGACCGGGCCCGCGCAGTGCGGGCAGCGGGTCGCGGGCAGGCGGCAACTGCTCGACCGCAGCCATCACCTCCGGGAGCGGGCGGGCGGCCTCCCGCTCGCGCAGGTCCTCACGGACCCCCGCGATGATCTGGTCGAGAACCGTCATTCAGCCTGACCGTAGCCGGCCCGCCGCAGCACGCCGCCCACCACTATCGACAGCACGAGCAGCACGGCGGCCACCCAGATGACGGTCCAGTTCGGGCCGAGCAGGAAGCCGATGGCGCCCAAGGTGAACGCGACGGCGGCGATGATGGTGCCCGCCCAGGCGGCAGGGGTCCTGCCGTGGTGGTAGTGGATGGGCTGCCTGGTCGCCTGCTCAACGCTTTCGGTCACGGTTCCCCCAGTGAGTCGGACGGTGGTGCGAAGGTGTGGCACATCTTGGCAACTGACCGCACGGTTTCCAAGACCACTGTCTCACGGCAGGTCGGCCTCGCCCACATCCTGGCCGAGCCGCACCAGCCGGGACGCCTCGGCGACCGCCCGCAGCACGGTGGCGGCCTTGTTCGAGACCTCCTCGTCCTCGCGTGCCGGGACGGAGTCGGCGACGCTCCCGGCACCGGCCTGCACGTGGGCGACGCCGTCGGCGATCACCGCGGTCCGGATCGCGATCGCGGTGTCGGAGTCGCCGGCGAAGTCGAAGTAGCCGACCACCCCGCCGTACAGGCCGCGGCGGGAGGCCTCCAGGTCGTCGATGATCTCCATCGCCCGCACCTTCGGCGCCCCCGACAGGGTGCCGGCCGGGAAGCACGACAAGGTGGCTTCCAGCGCCGTCCGGCCGGGTGCCAGGGTGCCTGACACCGCGGCCTCAAGGTGCATCACATGGCTGTAGCGGCGCACCTTCATGAACTCGACCACCGTGACGCTCCCGGGCAGGCACACCCGGCCCAGGTCGTTGCGCCCCAGGTCGACCAGCATCAGGTGCTCGGCGGCCTCCTTCGGGTCGGCGAGCAGCTCGGCCTCGTAGGCGGCGTCCTGCTCGGGGGTGGCGCCCCGTGGCCGGGTTCCGGCGATCGGATGGGTGGTGGCTCGCCCGCCGTTGACCGTGACCAGCGCCTCGGGGCTCGACCCGACGATCGCGAACCCCTCCAGCCGCACGAGGTAGAGGTAGGGGCTGGGGTTCTGCCGTCGCAGCACCCGGTACACGTCGAGCGGGTCAGCGGTGCAGTCGATCTCGAACCGCAGGCTCGGGACGACCTGGAAGGCCTCGCCCGCCCTGATCTCCTCGATGGCCGCCTCCACCATCGCCTGGTACTCCTGCGAGGTGCGCTGCCGGCGCACCAGCGGGGCCGGGCTGTCGGGGCTGCGCAGGGCGAGCAGCGGCTCGGCCGGACGGCGCAGCGCGGTCACCATCGCCTCCACCCGGGCCACGGCGTCGGCGTAGGCCTCGCCGGCCCGCTCCGGCCGGTCGTCGAAGTTGATCGCGTTGGCGACGAGCCAGACCTCCCCGGTGTGCTGGTCGAGAATCGCCATGTCGCTCACCAGCAGCATGGTCAGCTCGGGCAGCCCGAGGTCGTCCGGGTTGGAGTCGGGCAGCCGCTCCAGCCGACGGACCACGTCGTAGCCCAGGTAGCCGACCATGCCCGACACCAGCGGCGGCAGGTCGGCCTCGCGTGGGGTGTGCAGCTGTTCGAGGGTTCGAGCGAGCACGTCCAGCGGGTCGCCACCGGTCGGCAGACCGTCGATCGGGCGTCCGGTCCAGGTCCACACCGCCTCGCCGTCGCGTTCGGTGAGGACGGCCGCTGCCGACACCCCGATGAAGGAGTACCGACCCCACACGCCGCCGGCCGCGGACTCGAGCAGGAAGGTCCCCGGTCGCTCGCCGCAGAGCTGGTGGTACAGCCCGACGGCGGTGAACTCCTCGCCGAGCAGCCGGGTGTAGACGCTCACCACCCGGCGGGTGGCGGCCGCCGCGACGAACTCGTCGGGCGACGGCACGATCGGCAGCCGGACGGTCATGGCGCCGCCAGCAGCAGGCCGTCGTCGAAGCAGGACGTGGTGCCGAGGTGGCAGGCGGGACCGGTCTGGTCCACGCTCAGCAGCAGCGTGTCCCCGTCGCAGTCCAGGCGCAGCTCCCGGACGAACTGCGTGTGGCCCGAGGTCTCCCCCTTCACCCAGTACTCGCGGCGGCTCCGCGACCAGTACGTGCCGCGACGGGTCTGCAGGGTGCGCCGCAGCGCCTCATCGTCCATCCAGGCCAGCATCAGCACCTGCCCTGTGGTCGCGTCCTGCACCACCGCAGGGACGAGGCCGTCGGGGTTCCGCTTCAGCCGGGCGGCGATCCGGGGGTCGAGCGAGTCGGTCACCGGGTCATTGTGTCAGCCGGTGCCCGCGGTTGCGGGCGGTGTCAGGGCCCGCAGGACGCCGGTGGAAGAATGTCGGCCATGCGTGTGTACAACTTCTCAGCCGGCCCCGCCATGCTGCCGACAGCCGTCCTCGAACAGGCCAAGTCCGAGTTGACCGACTGGCAGGGCTCGGGCATGTCGGTGATGGAGGTGTCACACCGCTCCCGGGAGTTCGTCGCCTGCGCCGACCGGACGGAGGCGTTGCTGCGCGAGGTGCTCGGCGTCCCCGACGACTACGCAGTCCTGTTCCTGCAGGGGGGTGCGAGCGCCCAGTTCGACGCGATCCCGATGAACCTCAGCGAGCCCGGCCAGGTGGTCGACTTCCTCAACACCGGCCAGTGGTCGACCAAGGCCATCAAGGCCTCCCGCCGCCAGGGCCTCGAGGTCGAGGTGATCGCCGACGAGGCCGCGTCCAACTACACCACCGTGCCCTCCCCCGGCAGCTACCGGGTCAACCCCGCGGCCGCGTACCTGCACTACACGCCGAACGAGACCATCGGCGGGGTGGAGTTCGACCACATCCCCGAGTCCGGGGACGTGCCGCTGGTCGCCGACTTCTCCTCGACCATCCTGTCGCGCCCGATCGACGTCTCTCGCTACGGCATGATCTACGCCGGCGCGCAGAAGAACATGGGTCCCTCGGGGCTGTGTGTGGCGATCGTCCGCAGGGACCTGCTCGGCAGGGCTCGCTCCACCACCCCGTCGGTGCTCAACTACACCGACATGGCGGCGGCAGACTCGATGCTCAACACCCCGCCCACCTTCAGCGTCTACCTGCTCGGGCTGATCCTCGCCTGGGTGAAGGAGTCCGGCGGGCTGGCCGCGATGGCCGAGCGCAACCGGGCCAAGGCGGACGCCCTCTACGGCGCCATCGATGCGTCACCCTTCTACCGCAACCCGATTGCGGTGAACGCGCGGTCGTGGATGAACGTCCCGTTCCTGGTGCCCGATCCGGCGCTGGAGAAGCCTTTCGTCGCCGAGGCCACCGCCGCCGGCCTGACGAACCTCGCCGGCCACCGGTCGGTCGGCGGGATGCGCGCCAGCCTCTACAACGCCATGCCGATCGACGGCGTCCAGGCCCTGATCGACTTCATGACCGACTTCGCACGCCGCAACGGGTGAGGACCATGACCTTCCGGATTCGCACGCTCAACGCCATCAGCCACGCCGGGCTCAGCCGGCTGCCGAAGGACAGCTATGTCGTCGGTTCCGACGTCGACGCCCCCGACGCCCTGATCCTGCGCTCGGCCAACCTGCACGGGGTGGCGATCCCCGAGTCGCTGCTCGCCGTCGCCCGCGCCGGCGCAGGGGTGAACAACATCCCGGTCGCTGAGTACTCCGCGCGGGGCATCCCGGTGTTCAACACTCCCGGCGCGAACGCGAACGCCGTCAAGGAGCTGGTGGTCGCGGCGCTCTTCCTCGCCGCCCGCAACCTGATTCCCGCCGCAGCCTTCGCCCACCGGCTGGACGGCGACGCCGCCAGCATGGAGAAGGCGGTGGAGGCCGGCAAGAAGGAGTTCGTCGGCTTCGAGCTGCCCGGGCGCACCCTCGGCGTCATCGGCCTGGGCGCGATCGGCGTCGAGGTGGCCAATGCCGCGACCGCGCTGGGGATGCGCGTGATGGGCTACGACCCCGGCATCACCGTCGAGCACGCCTGGAAGCTGTCGAGTTTCGTCGAGCACGTGACCAACCTCGACCAGCTGCTCAAGCGGGCCGACATCGTCACCCTGCATGTCCCCCTCGTCGACGGCACCCGCAACCTTGTCGGCAGCCGCGAGCTGGGTCTGATGAAGCGCTCGGCGGTGCTTATCAACTTCTCCCGCGGGCCGATCGTCGACCAGGACGCGGTGGTGGAGGCGCTGGAGAGCGGCGACCTGCGCGGCTACGTCTGCGACTTCCCCACGCCCGAGCTGAACAAGCGGCCGAAGGTGGTGACCCTGCCCCACCTGGGGGCCTCGACCGCCGAGGCGGAGGAGAACTCGGCACGGATCGCCGTCGACGAGCTGCGCGCGTACCTCGAGGAGGGGTCGATCACCAACTCGGTGAACTTCCCCGACGCCGTGCTGCCGCGCGGGGAGGGCACCGCCCGGATCGCGATCGCCAACTCGAACGTCCCGAACATGGTGGGCCAGATCTCCACCCTGGTCGCAGCGTCCGGACTCAACATCGCCGACCTGCTCAACAAGTCGCGCGGCGAGCTGGCCTACACCCTTGTGGACGTGGAGGGCGAGGTGCCCGACACCCTGCTGGCCCAGATCCGGGGCATCGCCGGGGTGCTGTCGGCCCGACGCATCTAGCGCTGCGACGCCGGGGACTCCCGGCGTGAGCTATCCGGCCGGGGCGATGTTGACGTGCCACCGGATGCCGAACCGGTCGACGAGCTGCCCGTAGTCGTCGCCCCACGGCTGCCGCTCCAGCGGCACCACCACCTGGCCGCCGGCCGACAGCCCGTCCCAATAGCCGCGCAGCGCCTCGCCCTCGTCGCCGGCGATACTCACCTGGATGTTGTTGCCCGGTTGCAGCGGCAGGTCCATTCCCTCGGCGTGGTCGCTGGCGAACAGGTGGAACCCGGCAGGGGTGTCCAGGGCCGCGTGCATCACGCCGTCGGCTTCCATCCCGAAGTCGCGGAAGCTTGTGACGTCCAAAGTGCCACCGAGCACTGAGGCGTAGAAGTCCATCGCCTCGGCACAGTTGCCGTTGAAGGTGATGTACGGGTTGAGCTGCTGAGCCATCGTTCCTCCTTGTGCGGACAAGATGGTGCCACTGTGCCACCAGGCCCCGACAGTCACCACGGGTACCTGGCGCGCGCTGCCCGCCACCCGCCCGGAGTCGCTGCGAGGCCACGGGTCAGGACGCGGCCAGCCCCTGCCGCGCCAGCGCGATCCGCGCCTCTACCTGGTCTGTCGTGGCCAGCGCCAGCGGCGGTCCGCCCGCCACCCGGCGCAGGCCGGCGTGGACGTGGCTGTGCGGAATCCCCCTCACCCGGGCGAGCTGCGAGACCAGTGCGTTGAGTTCCTTGCGGCGGGTCTCCAGCGCCCGGTGCAGGCTCACCGTTTCTGGCACTCGTTCCTGGCGCTCGCGGCGGGCCTGCCGCCGCAGCTGGCGGCGCTGCCGCTCCTGGAGCAGCGAGGCGACCTGGTCGGGCTCGAGGAGGCCGGGCAGGCCCAGGTAGTCGGCCTCGTCGGCGCCGGCCGGGTCCGCGGTCAGCCCGTACTGGCGGGCGTCGAACACGACGTGGTCGAACACAGCCGCCGACTCCAGCGCCTGGAACACCCCGTCCTCGGGGTCGGCGGTGTCCCGCGACCGGCGGGCCTCGGCCAGCAGCGCCTCTTCCGGTGCCCACAGGTCGTCAGTCCGTGGCCGGCCCAGCACGTGGTCGCGCTGTCGCTCCAGCGCCCCCGCGTGGGCGAGCAGGATCGGGACGGTCGGCAGGAAGACGGTGGCCAATTCACCCCGGCGCCGGCTGCGGACGAACCGTCCGACCGCCTGCGCGAAGAACAGCGGGGTCGAGATCGCGGTGGCGTACACCCCGACCGCCAGCCGCGGCACGTCCACCCCCTCGGAGACCATCCGGACCGCAACCATCCAGCGCGCCGTGGAGGCGGTGAACTCTGCGATCCGCCGGCTGGCCGCCGAGTCGTCTGACAGCACCAGCGT
>JAEYNS010000252.1 GCA_023412435.1 Actinomycetes bacterium
CACCCCACCGACGCTGGAGTGCGACGTGGTGATGAAGGGGGGCATCACCTCGGGGGTGGTCTACCCCAGGGCGCTGGTGGAGTTCGCCACCACCTACCGGCTGCGCAACCTCGGTGGCGCCTCGGCCGGCGGGATCGGCTCCGCGCTCGGTGCCGCCGCCGAGTTCGGCAGGGCGTCGGGTGGTTTCGACACACTGGCTGCGTTGCCCTCCGAACTGGGCGAGGGACGGCTCGCCGCGCTGTTCGCGCCCCAGCCTGTGACCCGGCCGCTGCTCGGGGTGATGCTCGCCCTGACCGGCCAGGACCGGCCGGGTCCCGCCCGCCGGGGTGCGGCCCGGGTGAGGGCGGTGCTGGCAGCGATCTGGCGGGGCTACCCGGTCGCGTCGCTGCTCGGACTGCTGCCCGGCCTCGCCCTGCTGGTCTGGGCCGGCTTCACCGGCGGCGCGGCGGGAGTCGGACTGGCGGGGTGCGGGCTGGTGCTGGCGGTGGTCGGCTTCACCGCGGCGGTCACCGTCCGGCTGGCCCGGCAGCTGTCGATCGATGTCCCCGCGAACCTGTTCGGGATCTGCCGCGGCCTCGGCGACCCGCAGGCGCCGGCCCTGACCGACTGGCTCGCCGAGCGGATCGACACCGTCGCGGGCCTGGCGCCGGAACACCGTCCACTGCGCTTCGGCCAGCTGTGGTCGGGCACCACCACCCCGCAGCTGGTGCGGCGCGGGCCGGACCGGGTGATCGACCTGCAGATGATCAGCACCTGCCTGTCCCAGGGCAGGCCGTACCAGCTGCCGTGGGACGCCGGCGGCTTCTTCTTCGACCCCCAGGTCTGGGCGACGCTGTTCCCGGCCGAGGTGATGCGGGCCCTGCTGGACGCCCCCCGGGTGGCCGGGCGGGACACCGACCTGCAGGACGCTGCGGCCGCAGCCCACTCCCCCGCCCTGGTCCGGCTGCCGCCGCCGGAGCACCTGCCGGTGATCGTCGCGACCCGGATGACGCTCAGCTTCCCGCTGCTGATCTCGGCGGTGCCGTTGTGGACCATCGACTGGCGGGCCACCCGCGCCCGCGAAGCCGCCCAGCGCCGGGCGTCGGGTGAGGACGAGCCCGAACGCCCCCTCGTGTTCGCCCAGGTGTGGTTCACCGACGGCGGCATGTGCAGCAACTTCCCGATCCACCTGTTCGACTCCGCGCTGCCCACCCGGCCCACCTTCGCCATCAACCTCGGCTCCTTCTCCCAGGGCGAGCAGCCCAGCACCGACCAGTCGTGCAACATCGACTACGCGACCTCGAACAGCGAGGGCATCCTGCCCAGCATCACCCCGGTTCCTGCCAGCGGCTTCGCGGCGCTGGCAGGGTTCGCCTCGGCGGCCTTCGACACCGCCCGCAGCTGGGCCGACGAGACCCAGTTGAGCCTGCCCGGCTTCCGCGACCGGATCGTCCGGGTGAAGCAGACGGCGGCCGAGGGCGGGATGAACCTGTTCATGGACGCGGCGACGATCGACACCCTCGCCGAGCGTGGGCGCGCAGCCGCCCGAGCGATGATCGACCAGTTCACCCAGCCGCGGTACCCGGTGCGGACGCCGACCGCGACCGGCTGGGAGAACCACCAGTGGGTGCGTTACCGCGCCCTGCTCGCCGCCCTGCCCCAGTGGCTCGACTCCTATGCCAGGGGACGGGCGGCGCAGGACTTCGGCGAAGACCCGCCGAGCTACTCCATGACACGTCCGGTGAGGCGCCTCGCCGACGACCTGGCCGCCAGCCTGGACGCGGGCGCCGCCGTCGTGGCAGGTGGGCCGGAGCAGGACCCGGCCGAGCACGGCAGGGCTCTTGCAGGATTGGTCGGCGAGCCCGCCCCGGCGGGGGTGATCCGCCGGACGCCGATGATCTAGCGGCTCACAGCACCCGGTGCAGCCACCCGTGGGCGTCGGGCACGCGGCCGTACTGCAGGTCGAGGATCCGGTCGCGGATCGCCAGGGTCTGCTCGCCCGCGGGCCGCGCCAGCCGGTACTCGGCGTCGGCGGTGCGGAAGCTGCCGATCGGGGTGAGGACGGCGGCAGTCCCGCAGGAGAACGCCTCGACGGCCTCGCCGTCCGCGATCAGCCCGAAGAACTCCTGCGGGCTGATCCGGCGCTCCTCGGTGCGCAGGCCCAGGTCGCCGGCCACGGTGAGGATCGAACTGCGCGTGACCCCCTCGAGGATGGTGCCGGTCAGCTCGGGGGTGATCAGCCGGCCGTCCGAGGTGACGAGGAAGACGTTCATGCCGCCGAGTTCCTCGACCCGGTCCTTGCCCGCGGCCTCGATGAACAGCACCTGCGAGCAGCCGTGCTCGTAGCCCTCGTACTGCGCGATCAGGGACGCCGCATAGTTGCCGCCGCACTTGGCCGACCCCGTCCCCCCGATCCCGGCGCGGGCCCAGCTGTCGGTGACCCAGATGTGGACCGGCTCCACCCCGCTCGGGAAATAGGAACCGACCGGCGAGGCGATCACCGAGAATGTGACCCGGGCCGCGGCACGCACCCCGAGGAAGACCTCGGACGCGAACATGAACGGACGCAGGTAGAGGCTCTGCTCGCCACCACCGGCCGGCACCCAGCGCACGTCCGCCTCGACGAGTGCCGTGATCGCGGCCAGAAAGTCCTCCTGCGGCAATTGCGGCAGCATCATCCGGGCCGCTGACGCGTTGAGGCGGGCGGCGTTGGCCTCGGGCCGGAAGAGCCAGATCGAGTCGTCGGCGTGCCGGTAGGCCTTCATGCCTTCGAAGATCTCCTGGGCGTAGTGCAGGACAGCGGTCGCCGGATCCAGCTGGAACGGCCCGTACGGCTGGATGCGGCTCTCCCCCCACCCGGATTCGGTGGTCCAGGTTGCCACCGCCATGTGGTCGGTGAAGTGCTCACCGAAGCCCGGCGACGCCATGATCGAGGCGAACTCGGCCTCGCCAGCCGGCTGCGGGTTCCGGGTGACAGGGAAGGAGAGAGACATGAGCGAATGCTAGCGGGCGCTGCGGTACCCTCACCTGTCGTGACCGCTACCGACTCGACAAGGCCCGTCATCTCCGTCATCGCCGGCGACGGCATCGGACCGGAGGTGGTGGCCGAGGGGCTGAAGGTGCTGACCGCCGCCGTCGGCCACGACGCCTTCGACGTCGTCCACCACGAGTTGGGCGCCGAGCACTGGCAGCGCACCGGTGAGGTGCTGCCGGACTCCACGCTGGACGAACTGGCCGCCAGCCGGGCCATCATCCTCGGCGCGGTCGGCGCTGCGCCCGGCTCGAAGGCCATCCCCAGCGGCCTGCTGGAACGCGGGCTGCTGTTGAGGCTCAGGTTCGCCTTCGACCACTACGTCAACCTGCGGCCCTCTCGGCTCTACCCCGGGGTGCCGACCCCGCTGGCCGCCTCGGTGACCGACCGCGGCCCCATCGACTTCGTCGTGGTGAGGGAGGGCACCGAGGGACCCTACGTCGGCAACGGCGGCAGCCTGCGGACGGGGACGCCGCACGAGATCGCCACCGAGGTCAGCCTCAACACCGCCCACGGCATCGAGCGGGTGATCAGGGATGCCTTCGCCAGGGCCACCCGTCGCCGCAACCGGGTCACCCTCGTCCACAAGCACAACGTGCTCGTGCACGCCGGCGGGCTGTGGAACCGGTTGTTCGGCGAGGTCGCCGCGGAGTTCCCGCAGGTCGAGACCGACTACCTGCACGTGGACGCCGCGACGATCGCCCTGGTCGCCGATCCGCAGCGCTTCGACGTGATCGTCACCGACAACCTGTTCGGCGACATCCTGACCGACCTGGCGGCGGCGGTCACCGGCGGCATCGGGCTCGCGGCGAGCGCGAACATCAACCCTGAGGGGCGCTTCCCGTCCATGTTCGAGCCGGTGCACGGCTCCGCACCGGACATCGCAGGCAAGCGGATCGCCGACCCGACCGCCACCATCTTGTCGATGGCCCTGCTGCTCGACCACCTCGGACGGCCCGCCGACGCGGCCCGGATCGAGGCGGCAGTGGACGCCGACATCGCCGAGCGCGGCACCGCCCGCCGCTCCACCGAGGCGATCGGCGACGCGATCGCCGCCCGCCTCGGCTGAGGCCCCCGGAGCGCTCCCCGAGGCTTCCCTGACGACGGCGCCCGGCGGCCCGGAACGGGATTAGCATGACGGCTGGACAGGAGCCCCATGAGCCAGCAGTACCCGCCCGTCGAGCCATCGCCCGACCCGTTCGAACGCTTCCCGCTGTACACCCCGCCCGCCGATCCGCCGGTCGAGCCCGTGCAGCAGCCCGCCGCGGCATCCTCGCAGGCGTTGGTCCCTGTGCCGCCGCGCCCTGTGGTGCAGGCCTCCGGCCACCCCTACTCGACAGGCCTGGTCGCCACCGACGCCCAGCTCCCGAGCCAGACCGTGACCATCGTCGCGTGGGTGGTGGCGGTGGTGACCGGGCTGTACATGCTCCCGTGGGCGATCGCTGCCACCCGCGGCAAGGCGAACCAGTGGGCGATCTTCGCCGGCAACCTGTTGCTGGGCTGGACGCTGGTCGGCTGGATCGTCGCGCTGGTCAAGGCCTGTGGCGCGCACCGTGCGCTCTACCCCGTCGGGGCCTACCCGGCGCTCACCGCCTCTGCCCAGCCCCTGGCGAACCCGGGATGGTACCCCTCGCCTGACGGCAGGGGCGTGCGGTACTGGGACGGGACCCGCTGGACCGCCCACCAACCGGGCTGATCAGTCGGCCGCAGGCAGCAGCCGCCGGCGCTCGCCGCCGGTGAGGTGGCCGGTGACCCACCACACGGCCTCGACCAGCACGATCGCGATGCCGCCCCACAGGAAGCCCGTCGCCATCAGCGCAGGGTTGCCGGTGTCGAGGTAGAACTGGTCCTGCAGCTGGAGGTGGGTGGTGCCCAGGGTGAATTCCAGCGGCACCAGGAAGACGGCGACCGTCGCGGCGATGCAGCCGGCGATCATCAGCACCTTCCACCATTCGTAGGGACGGCTGATCGTGATCATCACCCAGGCTCCCCCGCAGAGCAGCGTCACCAGCACGGCGGTGGAGACCTGGCGGGTCAGCCCGGCGTCCGACTGCTGCAGCGCGAGCAGGTAGCTGACGAAGGTGGTCCCCGCGATCACGGCGGCGGCGGGGATCCCGAACCGCATCACCCGCTGCAGGAACCCGGCACGGGCCCGCTCCGCATTGGGGGCCAGGGCGAGGATCGAGGCGGGGATCCCGATGGTGAACCAGCCCACCAGCGAGATGTGGATCGGAACGAACGGGAATGGCAGTTGCGCGACCGCGACCAGCAGGGCCAGCACCACGGAGTAGAGCGTCTTGGTGAGGAAGAAGTTGGCGACCCGCTCGATGTTGCCGATCACCCGGCGGCCCTCCGCCACCACGTGCGGCAAGGTCGCGAAGGAGTCGTCCAGCAACACGAGCTGGGCCACCGAGCGGGTGGCGGCCGCGCCCGTCCCCATCGCCACGCCGAGGTCGGAGTCCTTGATGGCGAGCACATCGTTGACGCCGTCGCCGGTCATCGCCACCGTGTGGCCGCGGGACTGCAGGGCGCTGACCATCTGCCGCTTCTGCTGCGGGGTGACCCGGCCGAACACGTTGGCGCGTTCGACGTCGTCGCCGAAAGCTGCCTCGTCGGCGGGCAGGGTACGGGCGTCCACCACGTCGTCGCCGGCCACCCCCAGCGACCGGGTGACGGCCCCCACGCTGACCGCGTTGTCGCCGGAGATCACCTTGACGATCACGTCCTGGTCGGCGAAGTACTGCAGGGTGTCGCGGGCTTCGGGACGGATCCGCTGTTCCAGCACCAGCAGCGCCACCGGCGTCACGGTGCCCGGTGCGGCAGGATCGTCGACCGGCAGGTCCGAGGACCCCAGCAGCAGGACCCGGCGTCCACTGGCCCCGATCTCGTCCGCCCGGTCGGCGGCGGCGGTCCCGGTGGCCAGCACGTCCGGCGCCCCCACCACCCAGTGCCCCTGACCGGCGAAGGACACCCCCGACCACTTCTTGGCCGAGGTGAACGGCGCGAGCCCGGCGACCTGCCAGGCATCGCCGGTCAGCGGCAGTTCGTGGGCGACCGCCTGGATCGAGGCGTTGGGACGGGGGTCCGCGGCGGCGATCTGGGCGACCACCTCACGGACCCGTTCCTGCGGCAGGTGGTCGAGGTCCACCAGGTTGCCGAACCGCATTCCATTCTCGGTCAGCGTGCCGGTCTTGTCGGCGCACACCACGTCCACCCGGGCCAGGCCCTCGATGGCGGGCAGCTCGTTGACCAGTACATTGCGCTTGGCCAGCCTGACCACGCCCACCGCGAACGCCAGCGAGGTGAGCAGCACCAGGCCCTCCGGCACCATCGGCACCAGGGCGCCGGCGGTGGCCAGCACCTTGTCCTGCCAGGTGCCCGACTGGTTCCACTGCACCCAGATGGTCGCCAGCCCGACCGGGATCAGCAGCCAGGTGATCAGCCGGAGGATCTTGTTGATGCCCTGCTGCAGTTCGGACCGCACCAGCGAGAACTTGCTGGCCTCGGCGGTGAGCTGGGCGGCGTAGGCGTCGCTGCCGACCCTGGTGGTGCGGAAGGCGCCGGTGCCGGCCACCACGAAGCTGCCCGACATGACCTGGTCGCCGGGCGCCTTCGCCACCGGGTCGGACTCGCCGGTGAGCAACGACTCGTCGACCTCGAGGTAGGACGCCTCGACCACGTCCCCGTCGACCACCACCTGGTCGCCGGGGCCGATCTCGATGATGTCGTCGAGCACCACCTGGTCGCGCAGCACCTCGGTCGCGGCACCGTCGCGGCGCACCCGTGGCTTGCCCTCGCCGACCACGGCGAGGTTGTCGAGGGTCTTCTTGGCGCGCAGCTCCTGGATCATGCCGATCGCGGAGTTGATGATGATCAGGAAGCCGAACAGCGCATTCAGCAGCGCGCCGGTGGTGAGCACCATCGCGAACAGGATCAGCAGCAGGAAGTTGATCCGGGTGAAGACATTCGCCTTCACGATGTCCCAGGTGGTGCGACCCGACCGGGGCGGCAGGGTGTTGACCTGTCCGGCGGCGACCCGCTGCTCGACCTCGGCGGCGGTCAGGCCGGGACTGACTACGGTCTGGATCGTCACCGGCCTAGCCTGCCATACCGGTCGCTCACCTGGCGCGACGCTGTTCGCGGGCGAGTTGGCGGCGCAGCCTGCGCTCGTCCCAGCGGTTCGGGTAGCGCACCTTGAGCGTGCCCATCCCCAGCGCGCCGGTCAGCACGAGGACGGGACTGCCGCCGACCGGCTCCTCCGCCACGCTGGACTTCCTGGTACCCAGCCCCGGGGTCACCCTGTCGAGCTGGGCAGCCCAGCCGTCCGGGAGGATCAGGACGATGGTGCCGGCACCGCCGGAGACCTGGATCCAGGTGACCCGGGAGGTCAGCAGGGCGCGCCGGAAGTCGAGGCGGACGGTGCCGAAGTCGCCGTGCAGCGCAAGGTACGGCGGCACCGTCCACACGCCGTCCTTCTTCACCGTGCCGCCGCCCGCGCTCAACAACAGCGGATCGTGCGGGGCGTAGCC
>JAEYNS010000035.1 GCA_023412435.1 Actinomycetes bacterium
GCCCCACTCTACGAGGGGTGGCCACGCCGCCGGCCGCCCCGGGGCAGCCTCGGCTCAGTCGGCGGGCCGGCAGCCGCACCGGGCGATTGCGCTCGCGGTCCGGTCCAGCCAGTTGTAGGCGGTGTCACGGTTGACCGCCTGGTTGGCCATCAGCGCGAAGGTCAGCGTGGCCCCGTCCTTCGTCGTGACGTACCCGGCGAGACTGGCCACCCCCAGCAGGGTGCCCGTCTTGGCGTGGACCACCGTGCGGCCCGCCTTCTCCGCCTTGTCGTCGAAGCGCTCCTTGAGCGTGCCGTTCACGCCCGCCACGGGCAGTCCGTTCGCCACCGTCGCGAGCGAGGGCGTGGTCAGGGTGTAGGCGAGCGCACGGGCGAGGACGGACGGACGCAGCCGGGACTTGCCGGACAGGCCCGAACCGTCGTCGATCACCAGGCCGTCCGCCCACAGGTCGTGGCGCTTCAGCCAGTCGGTCACCGCGGCCGAGCCGGCCTTGAAGCTGCCGTTGCCCCCGGTGTGGACGGCGACCTGCCGGGACAGCACCTCGGCGACGAAGTTGTCGCTGGTGCGCAGCATGTGCCCCACGATCAGCGACAGCGGGGCCGACCTCGCCTCCGCCACTACCGCTGCGGCGGCCGCTGCCTGCTCCGGCTTCACCGCGGTGACCTTGATGCCGCCCGCCTTCAGCCGGGCGGCGAAGGCCTGGGCGGCGGTCCGTGCCGGGTCGGGATGCACCGACCACTGCCCGTCGCGGGCGCCGTTGATGGTCAGCGCCGCGACCCGTGCCGTATACGACTTCCAGGTCGGCTTCCAGGAGGGGTGCCAGATCGGGCCGGCGAACAGCGTGTCGTCGTACCCGAGCCGGACGGTCGTGGTGCCGGCCTGCTTCAGCGCGGCGACGGTCTGATCGGCGAGCCCCTCCAGCGAGGCGAGTCGCGATCGCGAGGTCGACTGCTGGTTGGTCAGCATCGGGTCGCCGCCGCCGACCAGCACCAGGCGGCCCGGCTTCGCCGAGACCACCCGGGTCTCGAAGGTGGAGTCCTGCCCGAGGGTGTCGACCACCGCCAGCGCGGTCATCACCTTCATGGTGGACGCCGGCACGAGCGGTTCGTCGCCCCTGGTCGTCAGGGTGCGGCCGGTCGCGGGGTCGACCACCACCAGCCCGGTGGCCTTGATCCCCGAGCGGGAGATCGCCGCCAGGTCGCGGCTCAGCAGCTTGCCGTCCGGGATCGGCGGCGGGGCCTGGCTGGGCGCAGGCGAAGGGGCGGCGGACGGGTCGGCGCCGGCGGACGCGCCCGGCCGGGCGCCGTCCAGAGCCGACGGCGACGTGGTGGTGACGGGAGGCACAGTGGAGCACCCGGCGAGCACGGCTGCGGCCAGCGCCGCAGCCAGGACACGCGGGCCGTGCGTCCGTCCCACCACCTGCTCCTCCTCGTTTGCGGCGCCGGGCGATAGGCTCGACTCGCGCGCCATTCCATGATGACAGAGAGGCCGAGGTGACCCGGATGGACCAGCCCTCCTTCGCACGCCCCAAGATGCAGCCGCACCTGCACTTCGATGTCACCATCGAGATCCCCAAGGGAACCAAGAACAAGTACGAGATGGATCACCACACCGGCCGGATCCGGCTGGACCGGACGCTGTTCACCTCGACCCAGTATCCCAACGACTACGGCTTCATCGAGGGCACCCTCGGCCAGGACGGGGATCCGCTGGACGCGATGGTACTGGTGCCGGAGGCAACCTTCCCGGGCGCGCTGATCGAGTGCCGGGCGATCGGCATGTTCCGGATGAGCGACGAGATGGGCGGCGACGACAAGGTGCTGTGCATCCCGGTCGCCGACGAGCGGCAGGCGAACATCAAGGAACTGACGGACCTGCCGAACCTGACGCTGCTCGAGATCGAGCACTTCTTCACCGTCTACAAGGACCTCGAGCCGGGCAAGTCGGTCGAAGGCGCGGTCTGGGTGGGCCACTCCGAGGCGGAGATGGAGATCCGGGCCAGCTGGGCCAGGGCCCGCGGCACCAGCTACGAGAACGAGTTCACCCGGTCGGACGAGGCCGCCGCGCGCTAGCGATGGCACCAGGCGGCGAGAGGACGAAGCGGCGCCTGTTCCTGATGCGACACGCCCAGGCCGCCTCCTTCGCGCCGGGCGGCGGTGACAGGGACCGCCTGCTGACCCACGAAGGGGAGGCGCAGGCGCGCAGGGTCGGCGTCCAGCTCGCCGGCGCGGGCATCGAGCGGGTGCTCGCCTCGCCCGCCGTCCGGGCCCGCCAGACCGCCGAGGCGCTCGGTCTCCCGGTGCAGGTCACCGTGGTCGACGCGCTCTACAACTGCTCGGCGGCGACCCTGGCCACCACCGTCTCCCGGTTGCCCGAGTACGTGCGCACCGCCCTCGTGGTGGGCCACTTCCCCGGGGTGCCGGGGCTGGTGCAGACCCTCGTCGACCGGCAGGCCGCCGGACCCGACGTGTCGGTCTTGGCCCGGCAGTT
This sequence comes from Actinomycetes bacterium, assembly GCA_023412435.1. GTDB lineage: Bacteria > Actinomycetota > Actinomycetes > Propionibacteriales > Propionibacteriaceae > Propionicimonas. The sequence continues at coordinate 2,491 of JAEYNS010000035.1, forward strand.
CCCGCCCGCCACCGTCGTGGAGCTGGAGTTCACCGACCCGTGGCCCGACCTGCACATCGCCCGGCTGGTGGCAGTCCGCCGGCCCTGAGCCGAGGAGCACCCATGCGGACCTCCGAGTACCCACGCCCCGCCCACGTGCTGGCGCACTTCAGCGACACCCACCTGCGTCACCCGGACGCCCCGCTGGTGCGCGGAGTCCTCGATCCGCGGGTGCCGCTCAGCGAGTTGCTGGCGGGGCTGCTGCTCAGCGGTCACTCCCCCGAGATGCTGTTGTTCACCGGCGACCTGAGCGACGACGGGACACCGGAGTCGTACCGGGAACTCAAGGACCTGGTCGAACCGATCGCCGACGCACTCGGCGCCCGGGTGCTGTGGCTGAACGGCAACCATGACGACCGGGCCGCCTTCCGCACCGAGTTGCTGGGCGAGCCGGCGGGCGACGCGCCCATCAACCGGGTGCAGTGGCTCGGCGGGCTGCGCCTGCTCTGCCTCGACGCCACGGTGCCGGGCCGCGACCACGGCGAGCTGGCCAGCGAGTCCCTTGCCTGGCTGGCTGCCCAGCTGGCCGAACCCGCGCCGGAGGGCACCGTGCTGGCGATGCACCACCCGCCCGTGCCCGTGGTGCAGGATCTCGCGGCCAGCTGGGAACTGGTGGGCCAGCAGCAACTCGCCGAGGTGGTGCGCGGCAGCGACGTCCGGTGCATCCTCGGCGGACACTTCCACCAGACCAGCTACGGCAGCTTCGCCGGCGTCGGGGTGTCCGCGGTGACCGCGACCAGCTATGCCCAGGACCTGTTCGCCGGCCGCGGCAGCCGTGGCCACGCCGGCGGCCAGGGCTTCAACCTGGTGCGGATCTACCCCGACACGATCAACCACACGCTGGTGCCGATCGGGCGCCACCCGACGGTGACGACGCCCCGCGACGAGGCTGAGTCGGCCGCCGAGCTGGCCCGTCGCGGAGTCCGGATCTCCGACGTCTCATCCGGCTAGCGCACCACGTCGATCACCGGCTCCCCGGCCGCGACCTCCCCGGCCGGCAGCGGGGTCACCGCGGTGAGCGCCGCGGTGTTGATGACCACGAGGATCGTGGTGGTGTCGTAGCCCGCCGCCGCCACCGCCGCCAGGTCGACGGTGCCCAGCGGATCGCCCGCGGCCACCCGCTGGCCGGGTGCCACGTGCACCTCGAAGCCCTTTCCCTCGAGCTGGACGGTGTCGATCCCGACGTGGACCAGCACCTCGACACCGTCGTCGGTCCTCAGGCCGAACGCGTGTCCGCTGTCGGGAACGGTGACGAGCTCGCCACCGACGGGCGCCACCACCCGTCCGTCCCTGGGCACGATGCCCACCCCCTCGCCCAGCGCCCGTGAGGCGAACACCTTGTCGGCCACCTCGTCGAGGGAGACCACCCGGCCGGCGATCGGCGCACCGACGACCTCGGTGGCGGCGGCCAGCGCGGTCGCCGTCGCCGCCGGGGCTGCCGCCGCCAGGGGTTCGGCTGCGCCAGGACTGCCGGACGAGACCGGGACGGCCACCCGGGTGGCACTGGCCGCCGCCAGCGCCAGGTCGGCCTCGTTCTGCTCGCGCTCGGCGAGGAATTCGGCGCGCTGCTCGGGCGTCCGGTAGTCGGAGATGATGACCAGCGCCATCGCGGTCACGAAGGCCGCGGCGATCGCGATTCCGTACACCCAGATCGGGTCGAACACAGGGATGGTCAGCAGCGAGGTGAAGGCGAACGCGCCCGTGGTGACGCCGCCGAGCAGGCCGACGATCAGGCCGCCCACGGCACAGCCCACCAGCATGCGCGGGTAGATCCGCTTGAACCGCAGGTGGATGCCGTACAGGGACGGCTCCGAGATGCCGCCGAACAGGCCTGCCGCCAGCGCGCCGGTGGCGGTCTGGCGCATCTGGACGTCCCGGTCGCGCATCGAGAGCACGAGGACGCCGGCGGTGGCCCCGAAGCAGGCGAAGTTCCACGTCCCCATCGGGCCCTGGATGAAGTCGTACCCCAGGGTGTCGATGTTGGCCAGCATCAGCGCGTTGAGCGGCCAGTGCAGGCCCAGCGGGACCAGGAACGGGTAGATCAGCGGGATGATGATCGCGAAGACGATCGGTGCTGCGCTGTTCAGCCAGGCCAGGCCGGTGCCGATGCCGGTACCGAGCCAGATCCCGAGCGGGCCGATCAGGAACGCGGTCACCGGGATCATGATCAGCATCGACAGGAACGGCACGAACACCATCTGGACGTTCTCGGGGAAGACCCGCTTGAAGAACTTGTAGACCACCGCGAGCACCGCGACCATGATCAGCGGCACGAAGACCTGGCCGCCGTAGGAGTTGAGCTGCATCGGCAGGCTGAAGATGTTCGCCACGCAGGTCGGGTCGCCGCCGGGAATCGGGCTCGGGGTGCAGACCGTGTCGGCGAACCGCTCGGGGTTGGACAGGCTGACGAACTCGGGGGTCATCACGGCACCCATCACGGTCGCGCCCACCCAGGGGTCGATGTTGAGCTTCCTGGCCGCGTTGTAGGCCACCATGATCGGCAGGAAGTAGAACACCGAGCGCCACATCGCGTCGACGAACACCCACGCCGCGGGCTTGTCCGGGGCCCGGAAGTCCACCACCCCCAGGGCGTCGAGGACGGCCGCGAAGGCGATGATCAGCGAGGCGCCGAGCAGCACGCCCAGCAGGGGGCGGAACGAGTCGGACAGGTACTCGAAGAAGCTGTCCAGCCAGGCCACCTTCCCCCGCGCCCTGGAGCGGGCCGCGGCCTTCACGTCCGCGTCGCTGACCTGCTTCTTGCTGCCGGCCATACCGGGCAGGTTCATGATCTCGGTGAAGGTGGTCTGGACGCCGCCGCCGATGACGACCTGGAACCGGTCGCCCGCCTGCGGCACGGCGCCGAGCACGCCCGGAACCTTGTCGAGGGCCGCCTGGTCGACCTTGCCGGCATCGGCGAGTTCGAAGCGCAGCCGGGTCGCGCAGTGGGTGAGGCCGAGGATGTTGTCGGGTCCGCCGACGTTGTGGACGATCTGCTCGGCGGTGCTGCCGCCGGGGGTGGGAGGCACGATTGTTCCCTTCTGCTAGGGGTCGCCACCGATGTGGCGTCCGTCGCCGCCGGAAGGCGTCCACAAACGACGAGGACCCGGGACCCACCCGATCGTGGTTCCCAGGTCCAGCTCGCTTTGCGAGTTCCCCCGCGGCAGCGCCATACCCCCAGCAAAGCACCGCCCCCGGGGGCGTGCAAGCAGTTCGGGGAACCCGTCGACCGGCGATCCGCGCGAGCCCCTACGGCCCGGGATCAGCCGCCACGACACGTTCCACCCCTTGTTGGGCGCCATTCGCCCGAACCTGCCCTGGTGCTACGGTGACGCCCACAGGCACGGGGGTCCTGGGCTGCCTGGCCGCCCGCCCGCTCCCGGCACCGGACCGGACTGGAGGAGTTGGCCCATGACCCGCACCGGCGCCGGCGCGTCGCCCGCCGGTGTGCCGGCCCCAGGGTTCAGCGTGCCCGCCTACGCCGGGAGCGCCCACGGAAGCCACCGCGCCGAACTGGCCCTGGCAGGTTACGAGTCCGCACCGCTGCCCGTCCCCGTCCTCGACCAGGTCGACACCCTGGCCGGCCTCGAGCGCAGCGCCCTGGGCTACCTGCGCAGCGTGCTGGTGACACCCACCCACGCCGACGCCGAGATGACCGCCTTCCTCGTCACCTGGGCCTACGAGAAGTACTGGCTCGCCGACGCCCTCGAGGCGATCGTCGCCGCGCACCAGGGGTACGCCCCCCGGCCCGCCGCCGACGGCCTCGCCGAGCGGGTGCGACGCGGCGTGCACGAGGTCGGCGAGCGGCTGGAGCCGATCCGGGAGTCGGTGGTGGCCAACCTGATCGGTGACGACGTGACCGCTGTCCACGCCGTCACCGCGGCACTCGACGAATGGCTGGTCCAGAGCGCCTACCGCCGTCTCGCCGAATCCGTCGGCGACCACCAGCTGGGCACGACCCTGACCGCCCTGCTGCAGGTCAAGGCCCGGCACGAGGAGTTCTTCGCCGCCCAGGCCCGCGACCGGCTCGCCGACTCCCCGGGCGCGGTCCGGCTCGCCCGCCGCCGGCTGCGCCGCACCGTGCTGCCGATCGGGGCGCTCTCCAGGTCGGGCACCGGGATCCACCGGCTGCTCGGCGAGCTGCTCACCCCGTCCGACCTGGCCGCGGTCGACCGGCGCCTCGACTCCTACCCCGGCCTGGCCGGGTTGCACCCGGCCCGCCGGGCCGCAGCTCACGCCGCCCGGCGGGCCGGCCGCCGCTTCGCCCCACCCCCGTCGAAGGAGAGCCCGCAGCCGTGAGCATCGACCTCGGATCCGCTCGCATCCTGGTGACGGGCGCCACCGGCTTCGTCGGCCAGGCGGTGCTGGAGCGCTTGCTCACCGGGCACCCCGGCACCACCATCACCGTGCTGGTCCGCCCGAAGGGGACGATGACCGCGCAGCGCCGGTTCGAGGCGCTGCTGCGCAAGGCCGTGTTCGCGCCCTGGCTCGAACGGGTCGGGGAGGACGAGGCTCGCAGGGTGGTCGCCGAACGGGTCCGGATCGTCGAGGGCTCGCTCGGCGAGCTCGGCCCCGACCCGGACAAGCTCGACCTGGTGCTGCACTCGGCCTCGTCGGTGAACTTCGACGACCCCATCGACCGCGCCTTCGCCACCAACGTGTCGGGGGTGGCGAAGCTCTACCAGGCCCTGCTGGCTGCCGGCGCCGACCCGCACGTCGTGCACGTCTCGACCGCGTACGTCAACGCCGCCCGCAAGGGCCTGGTGACCGAGACCCCGGTCGACCACGACGTCGACTGGCGGTTGGAGGAGCGCGCCGCGCTGACCGCCCGGGAGCGCGTGGACGAGGCGTCCCGCCGACCGTCCCAGCTGCGCCAGTTCCTCAAGGCCGCCCAGCAGGAGGTGGGCAAGGTCGGACCGCTGGCGGTCGCGGAGACCACCGAGGCCTCCCGAAGGGCCTGGGTGGACGAGCAACTGGTCGAGCACGGAAGGGCGAGGGCCCAAAGCCTGGGCTGGACCGACGCGTACACGTTCACCAAGGCTCTCGCCGAACGGGTCGCCGAAGAGCTGTGGCTGGGCAACGGGCACCGGCTCAGCGTGGTGCGCCCGTCCATCATCGAGAGCGCGCTGCGCCACCCCTACCCTGGCTGGATCGACGGCTTCAAGGTGGCCGACCCGCTGATCCTCGCCTACGGCAAGGGCCAGCTGCCGGAGTTCCCCGGGCTGCCGGACAGCGTGCTGGACGTGGTGCCGGTCGACTTCGTGGTCAACGCCATGCTGGCGGCTGCCGCGACCCCGGCGCCCCGCGATCGCGCGCGGTACTTCCACATGGGGTCGGGGGCCACCAACCCGCTGCCCTTCCACCAGATGTACGACAGCATCCGCAGCTACTTCCTCCAGCACCCGATCCCGGGCGCGAACGGGCCGACCCGGGTGCCGCCGTGGCAGTTCCCCGGCGGCGTCCGGTTCGAGAGCTCGATGAAGCGCAAGCAGATCGGGGCGAAACTGGCGGCTGGTGCGGTGTCCCGGCTGCCCGCGGGCGACCTGACCAGGGGGTGGCTGGAGAAGCTGGACGGGGCGACCCGTGACCTCGGCCTGCTGCGGAAGTTCTCCGAGCTCTACCGGGCCTATGTGCAGTCAGAGGTGCTGTTCGACGACACCAGCACCAGGGCGCTGCATGCCGGGATCGCCGCGGGGCCGGATGACGACGCCGGCTTCGACGTCGCCGGGATCGACTGGCGCCACTACCTCATGGAGGTGCACCTGCCCTCCATCACCACGATCACTCGCGCCTTCTCCTCGCGCACCGGCAAGGGCGAGCGCCCCCGCCGTCCGCTCAGCACCGGCGACGACGTGGTGGCGGTGTTCGACCTGGAGGGCACGGTCCTGCACGCCAACCTCGTCCAGCAGTACCTGTGGCTGCGGCGCGCCGAGCACGACGCCACGGCGCTGCCGCGGGAGGCCACCAAGATCCTCGCCCTGCTACCCCGCTACCTGGCCGCCGAACGGCGGGACCGCAGTGAGTTCATCCGCAGCTTCCTTCGCCTGCACAAGGGGATGCGGGTCGACGACATCCGGCGGTACACCGAGGGCCCGGTCGGCCGCCGGCTGCGCGGCCACCTGCTGAGCGAGGCGCTGGACCGGGTGGCGCAGCACCGCTCGGCGGGGCACCACACCGTGCTCGTGACCGGCGGCGTCGACCTGCTGGCCGACATCGCCGCTCCCTACTTCGACGAGGTGGTGGCCAGCGGCCTGCACGCCGAGGACGGGGTGCTCACCGGCTTCCTTGCCTCCCCTCCGATCGTCGGAGAGGCCCGGGCGGCCTGGCTGAAGAGCTACGCCGACGCCCACGGCTTCGACCTCGACAAGTCCTACGGCTACGGCGACAGCCAGGCCGACACCTCCTGGCTCCAGCTGCTCGGCAACCCGGTCGCCGTCAACCCCGACCAGCGCCTGTTCAAGGTCGCGCGGGACAAGCGGTGGGAGGTGGCGGTCTGGAGACGGACCAGCAACGGCCACACCCCGGGCCGGGGACTGTGACCCACTGACGGAAGGGACCCATGGCGTTCGACATCGACCAGTACGCGCAGGCCTCGACCGAGGTGACCTGGCAGGACCTCGACTTCGACGCCTTCGCCCAGGCGCCGCTGCCCGAGGTCACCCTCCGCACGCTCAGCTACATGTGTGCGGTCGAGTACCACACGGTCTGCTACCTGCGCGACCTGCTGGTGACCCCGTCCCACAAGGAGCGCGACGTGAACGCGTTCATGACGATGTGGAACCGCGAGGAGTTCTGGCACGGCGAGGCGCTGGCCGCCGTGCTGGAACGGCACGGGATCACCGTCGGCTACGACCGGCTGAAGGCTGGCCGGATCAAGCTGGCGTGGCGCGACCGGCTGGCCCCGCTGCGGCAGTCGATCCTCGGCAACATCGTCGGTGAGGACTACATCGCCGTCCACATGAGCTGGGGGGCGGTCAACGAGTGGAGCGCGGTGGCTGCCTACCGGCGGCTCGCGGCGCTGGAGGACCACCCTGCCCTGTCCCCGCTGCTGCAGCGGATCGCCCAGCAGGAGACGAAGCACGTCGCCTTCTACGCCACCCAGGCCCGGAAACGGCTGGAGAAGAGCACGGTGGCCCGCAAGCTCACCCGGCTGGCGCTGACCAGGGCCTGGGAGCCGGTCGGCTCCTCGATCTCCGAGCCGCAGGACGTCCGGCACGTGATGAGCCACCTGTTCGGCAGCCCCGACGGCCTGGACGAGATCCGCCGAGTGGACGCCAACATCGCCAGGCTGCCCGGCATGGAGGGACTCACGATCGTGGAGGACGCGCTGCGCAGGCGGGGTGTCGCCGCCTGAGGCGGACGAGGACAAAGAGAGCCACCTTGGGGAATCGAACCCCAGACCTGCTCATTACGAGTGAGCCGCTCTGCCTACTGAGCTAAGGTGGCGCGGCCCGGCAGGCCGGACCGGACCACAACTATAGGGTCACCCGGCCGGATCGACCGAACCGGCCGGCCCGGGGCCGGTCAGGTGCAGACGAGCCCGTCGTCGGGGAGCGTCCCGTCCACCAGGTAGTCGACCACCGCCCGGTCGACGCAGGACGACTTGCCGCCGTAGCTGCCGTGCCCTTCCCCGTCGTAGGTGAGCAGCACGCCCGACTCCAGCTGCTCGGCCATCGTCTGCGCGTGCTGGTAGGGGGTGGCGTTGTCCCCGGTGCCGCCGATCACCAGGATCGGGTCGGCGCCTGCCGCGCGCAGATCGAGTTGCGGGGCGGGCCGGACCGGCCACAGCGTGCAGGTGAACTGCGGGCCGAAGTAGCGTCCGAAGATCGGCGCCTTGCCCTGGTCCTCACCCCAGACCGCCTCGGCGTCGAGCACCCCGTCGTCGAGGTGGTCGAGACAGCTGATCGCGGGAAAGGCGTAGAACATCGGCGAGTACTGACCGTCCTCGTCGCGGGCGTTGAGCTGGTCGGCGGCCCACAGCAGCGCCTCGCCGCTGCCCTCGATCGCCCAGCCGGTGTACGCCGCGAGCGCGGGCCAGGCCTGGGTGCCGCCGTACAGCAACTGCGCGACACCCTCGACGGCCAGCGACTGCGTGAGTCGCCGGCCCCTGACCTCGAGCGGTTCGGCGTCGAGGTCGTCGAACAACCCCGTGATGCTGGCGAGCACCGCGTCGCGGGTGGACCCCAGGACGCAGTTCGTCCGGGCGCACCAGTCGGCGAAGTTGCCCAGCGCCAGGTCGAAGCCCATCGCCTGGATCACGTCGTCGGAGTCGGTGATGTTCACGGCGGCGTCCAGTACCAGCCGGCCGACGCTGAACGGGAACAGTTCGGCGTAGGTGGCGCCGAGCTCGGTGCCGTAGGAGTACCCGAAGAAGTTGAGCCGCTCGTCGCCGACCAGTTGGCGCATCAGGTCGAGGTCGCGGACGGTCTCGATGGTGGAGATGTGCGCGAGCAGGGACCCGCTGTTCTCCCAGCAGGCCTTGCCGAACTCGAAGGTGGCCCGGATCAACTCGGTGCGCTCGTCGGTGTCGTCCGGCGAGGCATCCAGGGCTTCGAGTCGCTCGGTCTCGGCATTGCCGTAGCAGCGCACCGGCGTCGACCCCCCGGTGCCGCGGGGATCCCAGCCGACGATGTCGTACTGCTCGAGGCCGTCCCGCGCGAAGCCGGCCGCCAGCCCGGTGCCGGGTGCGCCCGGCCCGCCGGGGTTGACGAACAGCGAGCCGAGCCGGGGCTCGGCGGTGGCCGGGCGGCGGGCCAGCGCGAGGGTGATGGCCTGGCCGGCGGGGTCGGCATAGTCCAGCGGCACCATGATCCGGGCGCACTCCAGCCCTGACCCGCAGGCCGTCCAGGTCAGCCGCTGGGCGAGGTAGCCGTCCAGCCCGTCACCGGGGGGCGCGTCGGCGAAGCCGTCCGGCCTCACCCCGGGGTCGGGGAAGCGGGGACGATCCACCGCAGGGCCCGGCTCGGTCGAGACCGTCACACCGCCGATCTCGACCGGCGTGGCGGTCGCCGTCGGGCTGGGCACGATGGTCGGGAAAGTGCAGCCGGTCGCGACCAGCGCCACCGCCAGGGCACCGACGAACTGACCCACCCTCCACTTCACGGACGCAAGCCTAGCCAGCGGCCACGACCGAACGGCGGGGGCGGACCTGCTCAGGCCATCTGCCGCTCGGCCTTGTCCCGCACCCTGGCGGTACGGAAGCTGCGGTCGACGCTCCAGCCGCCCGCCCCGACCAGCAGGAAGAGCAGCCCGACAGCGGCCAGCAGCAGTTCCAGTTCACCGAGGAAGCCCGCCTGGCCGGGGACGAAGGGGCTCCACGGACCCCACATCACGAAGGCGAGCACCCCGCCGGCGATCAGGAGGATGCCGAGCCCTGCCACCCTGGTCAGCAGGCCGAGAATCAGCGACAGGGCGATCAGCAGGTGCGCGGCGCCGGTCACGATCGCCATCACCTGCGGGTAGGGGATCAGCGTCTGGGCGAACTGCTCCTGGGTCTCGACGAGGTTGGTCAGCATCGTGATACCGCGGACGGTGAAGATCGCCGCCACCACGAGCCGCAACACGAAGAGCCCGAGCGAACCGGCGAACCTGTCGTTCGTCCGCTGCTTGATGACCACCGGTTCGGGCGCCACCACAGGGACCGGCGCGGTGGCGGCGAAGGCCGCCTCCCTGGCCTCCTTGCGGGCGGCCCGCTCGGCGGCCAGCTTGCGCGCTTCGTCCGACAGCGGCTCGACCTCGGTCTCCTCCGACACCGGCGAATCGCGGAAGATGGCGTGGTCCGGGCCTGCGGCCCCCGCCCCCGGCAGCGCAACCGTCTCCGCGGTCGGGTACGGGTCGGTGGACGCCAGGTCCGGTGCCGGGGCGGGCGTGGTGGCAGGCCCTGGCGCGGGTTCGGGTTCGCTCACCGGGTCGACCGGCGGCTCGTCCACAGGGGTCGGCTCGGGCTCGGGGACGGCGACGACCGGCTCGGGCTCGGGAACCGGACCGGGGGCTGGTTCCTCGCTGGCCTGGTGGTGGGTGGCGTCGTCGTCGTCGACCAGGCGGGGGTCGACCTCGGCCGCGTAGTCCTCGACGCTGTCGGGCTGCGGCGCCCAACGATGACCTTCGGTGGGTTCCTCGACGGCAGGCTCTCGTGCTGGCTCACGCTGCTCGGTCACTGGGGAAGTCCTTCCTGCAGACTTGCTCACGCCTATCAAAACACCCGCTGCGGTGATCCTTACCCAACGACACCCGCTTCGCCGTCCGGATGCGTCCCGGCACGGGCACCGATCGGTCAGCGCCCGCCCGGGGTGGCCAGCGACAGCATCAACGACTCCATCGCCAGCAGCGGTGCGACGTTGGTCTCCAGCGCGGTGCGGCAGGCGAGGATGGCGTCCAGCCGCTGGATGGTGGCGGCAGGGGTGAGCCGGCCGGCGAGGTCGCGCAGCGGCTCGGCGAACTCGGTGTTGATCAGCTCGTGCCGTGCCCCGGTCTGCAGCACAAGGACGTCGCGGTAGTACGACGTCAACTCGGTCAGCACGCGGTCGAGGGCGTCGCGCTGCAGCCGCTTGGCGCGGAGCTTCTGCTCGTCCTCGAGGGCGTTCAGGGCGGCCTGGGCATTGCGGGGCCTGGCGCCCCTGGTGGACATGCCGAGCGCTTCGGCCAGCGCCGCCCTCTCCCGGGTGTCCAGTTCGGCGGTGACCTTCGCTGCCTCGTCGGTGGCCGACTGCACCAGCGCGGCGGCCGCGGCCAGGCACTCCCCCAGAGAATCGAGACGCTGCGGGACGGCGAGCACCCTGGCGCGCTGTTCGCGGGCGCCCGGGTGGCGGGCCAGGGCGCGGGCGCGCCCGATGTGGCCCTGCGAGACCCGGGCGGCAAAGCCGGCGGTGTCGGGGTCGATCCCGTCGCGACGCTGCAGCAGTTCGGCGATCGCCCTCTCGTTGGGGGTGCTCAGCTCGACCCGCCGGCAGCGGGAGCGGATGGTGACGATCACGTCGTCGGCGCTCGGCGCGCAGAGCAGCCAGACGGTCCGGGGCGCGGGCTCCTCGATCGCCTTCAGCAGGGCGTCGGCGCCGCGTTCGGTGACCCGGTCGGCGTCTTCGACGATCAGTACCTGGTAGCGGCCGAGGGTCGGTGTCATGGCGGCCCTGCGGACCAGGTCGCGGACCTCGTCGACCCCGATCGACAGCTTCTCGGTGCGCACCAGCGTCACGTCGGGGTGGGCGCCCGACAAGGTAGTGGTGCAGGAGCGGCAGGTGCCGCAACCGCCGTCGGGGCACTGCAGCGCCGCAGCGAAGGCGCGGGCTGCGTTGGAGCGCCCCGACCCGGGTGGGCCGGTGACCAGCCAGGCGTGGGTCATCGCGTGCCGGCCGCCGCTGACCGCGCGCTGCAGGGTGGCGACCACCCGTTCCTGACCGATCAGTTCGGCCCAGACCCCCTCGGTGAGGGGGGTCGTCGCGGTGTCCACCTACGACAGGGTGCCAGTCGGGGCCGACAGAAGCGAGGCCACCCGTTCGGCGACGACGGCGGCGATCCCCTCCTTGTCGGTGCGCGCGGGCAGCACGAGGTAGTGGTCGGGGTCACGGCCGGCGAGGGCGAGGAACTGCTCGCGGGCCCGGGTGTGGAACTCCAGGCCTGCGCCCTCGACCCGGTCTGGGCGTTCGATGCCCGCCACTGCGTGGGCGGGGTCGAGGTCGAGCAGGATCGTGAGGTCGGGCAGCAGTCCCCCGGTGGCCCAGTTCGCTATCGACTCGAGCTTGTCGGCGCCGAGCCCGCGTCCGGCGCCCTGGTAGGCCAGCAGCGAGTCGACGTAGCGGTCGGAGATCACGATGGCACCGCGTTCCAGCGCGGGGCGCACCACCTCGTAGACGTGGTGGGCCTTGTCGGCGGCGTAGAGCAGCGCCTCCGCCCGGGGCGCCAGGTCTCCGGTGGCCGGGTCGAGCACGATCTGGCGCATCACGGCGCCGGCCCTGGTGTCGCCGGGTTCGAAGGTGAGCACCACCTCATGGCCCTGGCTCGTGAGCAGGTCGGCGAGCAGCCGGGCCTGGGTCGACTTCCCGACCCCGTCCCCGCCCTCGAACACGATGAACAGCCCTGCCACCAAGCCCTCCGTCCACGTTCGGCCGCGTCCCCGCGGCTTCGCGGGCCAGCCTAGGCCACACCCGGCCCGGACACCCCGTCCAACTTCTGCCAGATACCCGGCCCGGCCGACAC
>JAEYNS010000270.1 GCA_023412435.1 Actinomycetes bacterium
GGCGCGCACGGGCCCGGACCGGATCGACGTCGACCGCGCGAAGGAGTTGCTGGACGCCGGGGTGACGGTGATCGACGTCCGCAACCCCGACGAGGTGACGCGGGTGCGGATCCCCGGCATCACCTACCTGCCGCTGCCGGACCTGTCGGAGGGCCGCACGGACGGGCTGCCCGCCGACAAGGACACGCCGGTGGTCACGATCTGCGCCGCCGGCACCCGCTCGCTGTACGCGCTGCTGGCGCTGAAGGCCCAGGGCTACCGAGACGTGAAGAGCGTGGACGGCGGGATGAACGCCTGGGTGGCGGCCGGGCTGCCCACCATCTCCGGCGCGTAGCAATACCCCGTTTCGGGGCCGAGTTGGCCGGATCGGCCGACCGGACCACACTGAGAGGGTGGCTCGCGCCACCTCGACCCAAGGAGCCCCATGGCTGATGACAGCGACGGCCGGGTGGCCGTCTACATCGACTTCGACAACATCGTCATCTCCCGCTACAACCAGCTCCACGGCAGGGGCGCCTTCCAGCTCGACCGGGTCCGGAACACCGATCCCACCGATCCGGCCGCCGACGCCGCAGTGGTGGCGAGGATCAGGGAGGCCACCGTCGACATCGGCGCGGTGCTCGACTACGCGTCCTCGTTCGGCCAGATCGTCTCCAGCACCGCGTACGCCGACTGGTCCCAGCCGGTCAACGCCGCCTACCGCCGCCAGCTGGTGGACCGCGCCGTCGACCTCACCCAGATGTTCCCGCTGTCGGCGACCAAGAACGGCGCCGACATCAGGCTCGCCGTCGACGTGGTCGAGGACCTCTTCCGGCTCGACGGGGTCACCCACGTCGTCCTGGCCGCCGGCGACTCCGACTACGTGGCGCTCGCCCAGCGGGTGAAGCGGCTGGGCCGCTCGATCGTGGCGGTGGGGGTGGCAGGGGCCACCAGCAAGGCGCTGCCCGCTGCCTGCAACGAGTTCAGCATGTACGACGACCTGCCGGGGATCGGCAGCGAGGACGCCGACGCCGACCTGCCCGAGCCCGTCGCCCCGCCGCCGGCCGAGGCCGAGCCGGTGAAGAGGCCGGCCACCCGGAAGGCGAAGGCCATGGAGCCGGCGCCGGTGGCTCCGGACACCAACGGTGACGAGTCGGCGGGCGCCGCTGAGCCGGCGGCGAAGCTCTCGCCGCGGGCGGCCACCACGCTGCTGCGCCGGGCCCTGGAACTGGGCCACGACAAGGCAGGACGCGACGAGTGGCTGCACACCTCGGCGGTGAAGCAGCAGATGAAGCGGATGGATCCGGGCTTCCACGAGAAGTCGCTGGGCTACAGCTCGTTCACCGACTTCGCGAAGTCGCGCTCGAGCCTCGCGGAGGTCGAGAAGGCCTCCAACGGCCAGCGGATCCGGCTGCGCGCGGCGAAGTAGCCGGGCCGCACGCCGCGGTCACAGCTCGGCGAGGAAGGCGAGGGTCTCGCGAGCCACGACGTCAGGGGCGTCGCGCGGCACCCAGTGGCCGGCCCCCGGGACGACCAGCAGCCGCGCGTCGGGGAGCGCCTGAACGAGTTCGCGAGCCCGCTGCACCGGGACGCCGACGTCGTGGTCGCCGTGGACCACAAGGGCGGGCATGGTCAGCTCCGCGGCCCGCGGCAGGTAGTTGGTCCTGATCCGGTCCGGCAGGATCTGGTCGCGCTGCCACTGGCCGAACGCGATCGCTCCGCTGGGCCGGCCGGCCTCGGCCATCACGGCGTCCAGCAGCGCGGGCGTCCGGCGGTCGGGGTCCCGGACGATCTGGGTCAGCGACCACCCGGTGAGCCGGCGGCTGCCGGCGAACCACCGGTAGCTCGCGGCCACCAGGCCGGTTCGTACCGACGCCCAGGTCAGACGGTGCATGGCGTGGGCCCACCAGGCGTCGCGCTGGAGGTCCATGATCCCCGCGCTGCCCATCGGGATGATCGCGCGGACCCGGTCGGGGTGCTCCAGCGCGTAGCCGAGGGTCATGCCGCCGCCCATGCTCAGGCCGGCCAGGACGAACCCGTCCAGGCCGAGCCCGTCGACGAAGGCGGCCGTGAACCGGATCAGGTTCTCCTGGGTGGAGGGCCAGGCCGGCAACGGGGACTGGCCGTAGCCCGGAGCGTCCGGGGCGAGGACGCGATAGCCCCCGTCGGCGAGCCGGCCGCCGAAGTCGCCCCACGACAACTCGGCGCTGTCGAGTCCGCCACCGTGCAGCAGCAGGACCGTGCCGCTGGCGTGGCCTTGCGGCGTCCATTCCAGGTAGGACACGCGGTCCTCGCCCAGATCGACCTGGTGGCGAAGCTGCATGGCCGCTCCTCTCCGCGGTGCCACCAACCTAGTGGACGGGGCGTCCGCCGGGTGGCCCGTGGGCGGACCTCGCAGCGCGACCGCGGGGTCAGCCGTGGCTGGCCGCAGCCCCCAGTCGGTCCAGCGCGGCAGCAGTGCCCTGGTGCCAGGGTGCCCCGTGACCTGGCAGCACCCAGGTCGCGTCGAGGTCGCGCAGGGCGGCCAGCGACGCGTTCGCCTGGCCGGGGTCGTCGGTGAAGGGTGCCGGTCCCGGCCCCTCGGCTCCGGTGAGGACGTGCCGTGTGGTGAGTGCGTCGCCGACGAAGACCGCGTCCACGGCCGGGACGTGGAAGGCCACGCTGCCGGGGGAGTGGCCCGGGAGCGCGATCACCCGCGGGCTACCGGGCAGGTCGAGGACCTCGCCGCCGGACAGGGTCTGCACCTCGCCGACGAAGGTCGTCCGCAGACCACCGTTGCGGGTCGCGTACCACAGGAATCGGGCCACCGGCCCGAGCCGGACGCGTCCCCAGCCGGAGTCGGGGGGCTTCACCTCGCCGCGGGCGCGGGCTGCATCGGCGGCGTGGACCCAGACCGGGACTCCGAACTCACGCCGCAGCCGCTCGGCGAAGCCGAGGTGGTCGGTGTCACCGTGGGTGAGCAGGACGGCCCGAACATCGGCGGGTCCGCGCCCGAGCGACTCCAGTTCGGCCAGGAACTCCTTCCAGTGGCCGGCGAGCCCGGCGTCGATCAGGGTGACGCCGGTGTCGTCGACGACCAGGTAGCAGGCAACGAGGTCATTGCCTATCCGGTGCAGGCCGGGCGCGAGCCTCATCGCCGGCCTTCCTTCGGCCGGGTGGCACGGTGCGGCGGTGTGGTCCCCAGGGGCTTCATGGTTCTCCTTGGTGGGTGCAGGTGACAAGGCTACGATATGTAGCTATCATAGCTACAGTCAATAGCGATCAGGAGGATCGATGCCGTCACCCGCACGCACCTCGGTACCGGAGATCGTCGCCGTCGGCCGGGAGATCCTTGCCCGTGACGGGCTGGATGGCCTGACGATGGCCGAGGTCGCGGCACGGGTGGGCGTCCGGGCTCCTTCGCTCTACAAGCGGGTGAGCGGCCGCTCCGAGCTGGTACGGCTCGTCGCCGAGGATGTGGTCGCTGAGCTGCATCGGGAACTCGAGGCCACGGCGCGAACCGGTGATCCGGCAACCGACCTGCGGGCGTTGGCTGACGCGCTCCGCTCCTTCGCCCACCGCGACCCCCACGGTCACGGACTGCTCTTCCAGCCGATGCCGGACGAGATGGCGCCCGATCCGGAGCTGGTGGCGGCAGCGGCCGCCCCCGTGCTGCGGGTCTGCGAGGAGCTGGTCGGCCCGGACGAGGCGCTCAACGCCGCCCGCACCGTCACCGCGTGGGCGTCGGGCTTCCTTCGGATGGAGCTGTCGGGCGGGTTCCAGCTGGGCGGTTCGGTGGACGAGGCCTTCGCGTTCGGCGTGGGCCTGCTGGCCAGGGCGCTGGCCGGCGTCGGCCCGGACCTGCCAGGCTCGCGGGACGGAAAGGCGCCGCAAGCCTGAGTCAACGCGGGCGTCGGCTGCGGGGGCGTCCGCGGCCTGCGGCGTGACGG
>JAEYNS010000279.1 GCA_023412435.1 Actinomycetes bacterium
CGCCAGGGCCGAGCTGGCGCAGGCGCGCGCAGAGGCGGCCCAGGCCCGCTCCGATCTCGCCAGGGAGGCTGCCGACGCGGCCCGTGCACGGCAGGAGACCGCCGAGGCCAGGGCCGAGCGGGCCGACGCGGTGGCGGCACTCTCCGATGCCCGATCCGCCGCCAGCGCTGCCGTCGCGCAACGCGATGCCGCGCTCGCCCAGGCCCAGGAGGTCGCCGCGCTGCGCGAGCAGATCATCACCCAGTTCAAGGCGCTGTCCGCCGAGGCGCTCGAACACCAGGGCAAGCAGGCAGAGGCGACCGCGCAGCAGCGGCTGCAACAGACCGATGCGCTGCTCACCCCGGTCAAGGAGACCCTCGAGGCGTTCCGCAAGCAGCTCGGCGAGGTGGAGCGCGACCGGGCGGCGACCGCTGCCGACCTGCGCAACCAGGTGATCGCCGTGAAGCAGACCGGCGACGAGCTCCGCAAGGAGACCACGGCCCTTGTCAGCGCGCTGCGCCAACCGCAGGTGCGAGGCAACTGGGGGGAGCAGCAGCTCCAGCGCGTGGTGGAGCTGGCCGGCATGGTCGAGCACTGCGACTTCGCCCTGCAGTCGACCACCCGCAACGATGCCGGCTCGACGATCCGGCCCGACCTGAAGGTGGTGCTGGCCGGCGGGAAGCTCGTGTTCGTCGACTCGAAGGTTCCCCTGACGGCCTTCCTCGATGCCTACGACGCGGCCGAGGAGGCCGACCGTGCGCACCATCTCGGCCGGTTCGTCAGGCACGTGCAGACCCACATCGACCAGCTCTCCAGGAAGGACTACTTCACGGCGGAGACCGCGACCCCTGAGTTCGTCGTGCTGTTCATGCCGAGCGAGGCACTGGCAGCGGAGGCGTTCAGCCGTTTCCCGTCCCTGCATGAGTACGCCTCCGAGCGCGGGGTGGTCGTGGCCAGTCCCACCTCCCTGATCGCGATGCTGAAGACCGTGGCCTACTCCTGGCGGCAGGCCGCGCTGGCCGACTCCGCCCGGGAGGTGTTCGAACTCGGCCGCACCCTGTACCGCAGGCTGGGGAACCTCGGTTCGGAGTTCAACAAGGTCGGACGGGCACTCAGCACGGCGGTGACGGCCTACAACGCCTCGGTCGGCTCGATCGAGAGCCGGGTGTTCCCGACCGCACGCAAGCTGAAGGACCTCAACGTCGTCGACACCGACCTCATCCAGGTGGTCGCCAGCGAGGCCTCCGTCCGCCCGCTCACCGCTCCTGAGCTCGTCGAGGACGCCGAGGCCCTCCCCGTCATGATCGGACGCGCGCGACCTGCCGAACTCGACGCCGTCCCGGGGCGCGAACCCGAGCTGGAGAACCTCGCGAGGGACACCCTGGGCGCAGGCTCGCCGCTGCAGGCCGAGACGGCCTGAGGCGACGCGGCGGGCCCACCACCTCCTTCTGACGGGCGTGGGCGTCGGGCAGGTGCACAATGCCCGTGTGACTGAGAGCGGGTTGGTGGATGGCGCAGCGATCGAGCAGGCGGCCGAGCGGCTCACCGGCGTTGCCACCGTGACTCCGCTGCAGTTCAACGAACGGCTCAGCCGGGCCACCGGAGCCTATGTGTGGCTGAAGCGGGAGGATCTGCAGCCGGTCAGGTCGTACAAGATCCGTGGCGCGTACAACCTGATCGCCCAGCTCTGCGAGGCGGAGCGCGCCGCCGGGGTCATCTGCGCCAGCGCAGGCAACCACGGCCAGGGGGTGGCTTTCGCCTGCGCCAAGCTGGGGATCGGCGCACGCATCTACGTGCCCTCGACCACCCCGCGCCAGAAGCGTGAGCGGATGCTCGCCCTGGGCGAGGGCCGGGTCGACCTGATCGTCACCGGAGACACCTATGACGAGGCGGCCACCGCCGCCCACGCGGATGCCGAACGGTTGGGGGCGGTGATCGTCCCCGCCTTCGACGATCCACGCACGATCGCCGGCCAGGGCACCCTCGCCCGCGAGATCGTCGAGCAGTTCGGATCGGCTCCCGACGCCCTGGTGCTCCCGGTCGGCGGCGGCGGCATGCTCGCCGGCTGCCTGACCTGGCTGGCCGAGCACCACCCCGACACCAAGGTCGTCGGGGTGGAACCGGCCGGTTCCCCCACCCTCGCCGTGGCGCTGGACGCCGGTGGCCCCCGCGACCTGCCCCAGGTCGACACCTTCGTGGACGGCGCCGCCGTCCGCCGGGCGGGCGAGCTCACCTACCAGGTGGCGGCCCGGCACCGGCCCGCCATGTACACGGTGCCCGAGGGCAGGATCTGCAGCGAGATGCTCCAGCTGTACCAGGTCGAAGGGATCATCGCCGAGCCGGCCGGGGCGCTGGCGACCGCCAGTCTCGGCGTCTTCCAGCCGTTGCCGGGGCAGGTAGTGGTGGCGGTTGTCTCCGGGGGCAACAACGACGTGTCCCGGTACGCCGAGATCGTCGAGCGGGCGCTGGTCTACGAGGGCCGCAAGCACTACTTCCTGGTGAACTTCCCGCAGGAGCCCGGCGCCCTGCGCCGCTTCCTCGACGAGGTACTCGGCCCCGACGACGACATCACCCTGTTCGAGTACGTCAAGCGCTCCAACCGGGAGACGGGGCCGGCCCTGGTTGGCATCGAACTGGGCGACCCGGCGACCCTGCCGGCGCTCCTGGCGCGGATGGCGGACAGCCCGATGCGGGTCGAGGCGATCGACCCCGGCAGCCCGTCCTACCGCTTCCTGGTCTCGGGCTGAGGCGGACGCCGTCCCCGATGGGCGCGCCTCAGTCGCCGACCGCCGCCCGGCGCAGGTCCTTGCGCAGCTCCGGTGGCAGGGCGAAGACGAGGTTCTCCTCGGTGAGTCGCTCCTCCACCGCTGCCGGATAGCCGTGCTCCTCCAACAGTGCCAGCACGCCCTGCACCAACTCGTCCGGCACCGACGCCCCTGAGGTCACGCCCACGCTGGAGACGCCCTGCAGCCAGGCGGGGTCGATCTCGGAGGCGTTGTCCACCCGGTAGGAGGCCTTGGCTCCCGCTTCCAGAGCCACCTCGACCAGTCGGACGGAGTTCGAGGAGTTGCGCGACCCGACCACGATGACGAGGTCGGCGGTCGCAGCGATCTGCTTCACCGCCGACTGGCGGTTCTGGGTGGCGTAGCAGATGTCGTCGCTGGGGGGGTCGACAAGGTTGGGGAACTTCTCCCGCAGCCGGGTCACCGTCTCCCAGGTCTCGTCCACGCTGAGCGTGGTCTGGCTCAGCCAGGCCACCTTCGCCTCGGGATCGAGCGGGACGTCGGCGACGTCGTCGGGGTGCTGCACCAGCGTGATGTGCTCAGGGGCCTCGCCGGTCGTGCCCTCGACCTCTTCGTGGCCGGCGTGACCGATCAGCAGGATCGGGATGTTCTGGCCGGCGAACCGGCGGGCCTCGTTGTGCACCTTCGTCACCAGCGGGCAGGTCGCGTCGATGGTCTTCAACCCGCGCGCCGCAGCCTCGGCGTGGACGGCCGGGGAGACCCCGTGGGCGGAGAACACGACGGTGGCGCCGGTCGGCACCTCGTCGAGCTCCTCGACGAAGACCGCACCGCGGGCTTCGAGGTCCTCCACGACGTGCCGGTTGTGGACGATCTGCTTGCGGACGTAGACCGGGGGGCCGTACAGGTCGAGCGCCTTCTCGACGGTGACCACCGCCCGGTCGACCCCGGCGCAGTAGCCTCTGGGCGCAGCGACGACAACCCGCCTGGTGGATTCCATACCCCCAGCTTAGTTGGGCCGACCTGCCGCCTCGCCCGCCGGCACCGCCGCGGCGTCCGCAGCGTCCGCGCCGACGGTTAGGCTGAGCCCCGTGCCGCTGCCGAACTCCCCGGACAGCCCGCAGCCACTGCGGGAGGTGGTCCGCCTCACCAAGGACTGGGTGGAGCGCCTCGGCGCGGTCTGGGTCCAGGGCCAGCTGATCGAGATCAAGCGGCGCGCCGGCGGTACCCAGTTCCTCACCCTGCGCGACACGGTGGCCGAGGTCTCGGTGCGGCTGTCCACCTCGACGCTGGTGCTGGACGCCGCCGGCCCGCTCAGCGAGGGAACCGTGGTGGCGGCCTGGGTGAAGCCGACGATCTGGATGGGCTCGGGCCAACTGACCTTCGAGTGCCGCGAGCTGCGGCCCTCCGGTGAGGGACGCCTGCTCGCCGCCATCGAGCAGCGCAAGCGGATGCTGCAGGCCGAGGGGCTGTTCAGCCCGGAGCGCAAGCGCCGGCTGCCCTTCCTGCCCCGCCGGATCGGCCTGGTCTGCGGGGCGGATTCCGCCGCCGAGCGGGACGTGCTCGAGAACGTGGCCAGGCGCTGGCCCGCCGCCCGGTTCGAGGTGCGGCACGCCGCCGTCCAGGGGCCGTACGCGGTGACCCAGGTGATGGCAGCGCTCGCCGAGCTCGAGCGGCACCCCGAGGTGGACGTGATCATCGTCGCCCGCGGCGGCGGCTCGCTGGAGGACCTGCTGCCGTTCAGCGACGAGGCGCTGGCCCGCGCCGTGTTCGCGATGCGCACCCCGGTGATCAGCGCGATCGGCCACGAGACAGACACCCCGATTCTCGACCTGGTGGCGGACCTGCGCGCCTCCACCCCCACCGACGCGGCCAAGCGGGTGGTGCCGGACGTGGCCACCGAGATCGCAGGCGTCAGCCAGACCAGAGCGCGGATCCGGCAGGCGATGCTCAACCGGATCGGCCACGAGGAGCGCCGCCTCGCCGAGTTGCGCTCCCGGCCCGTGCTGCGCGACCCCGCGGCGACCATCGACGCCCACCTGGAGCGGGTGGGCGTGCTCCACGCCCGCCTGCAGCGGGCCGTCGGGAGCGCCCTGCGGGAGGAGTCCCGCCAGATCACGCACCTGATCAGCCGGGTGCGCGCGATGTCGCCGCAGGCCACGCTGCAACGCGGCTACGCCATCGTCTCCCGCGAGTCAGAGACGATCTCGGCCGCCGCGCAGACCGAGGTCGGGCAGTCGCTCGCCGTCCAGTTCGTCGACGGCCGGATCGGCGTCGACGTCACCGCCGTCCAGGAGAGGCCATGACCGAGGAAACCCCGAGCTATGAACAGGCCCGCGACCAACTGCTCGCGATCGTGCAGCAGCTGGAGTCCGGTGACGTCCCGCTGAGCGAATCGATGACGCTGTGGGAGAAGGGCGAAAAGCTGGCCGCGATCTGCACCGAATGGCTGGAGGGCGCGCGCACCAGGATCGAGACCGCCCGCGCCGGCGACCAGAAGGCGTGACCCGGTGGCCGAGCTCCTCGCGTCGGGACCGGGACCAGCGGCGTCCGGGGTGCCTGGGTGACTGACTTCGCCCGGATTCAGCGACGCACGATCGGGGTGCTGGCCGCGGGCCAGATCCTCGGCGGCATCAGCTTCGGGGCCACCGTCTCGTTGGGGGCGGTGCTCGCCGCGCGAATCTCCGGCGACGACTCCCTGTCCGGACTGGCGACCGCGGCGATCACCCTGGGAACGGCGTTGACGGCGGTGCCGCTGGCTGCCCTGGCGCGCCGCCGGGGCCGCCGTCCCGCGCTGGCGACCGGGCTGGGGGTCGCCCTGGCCGGCGTGGGACTGGTGATCGTGGCGGTCGCCAACCAGTCCTTCATCCTGCTGCTGGCCGGATTCGCCCTGATCGGCGCCGGCCAGGCCGCCAATCTGCAGTCCCGGTTCGCGGCCACCGACCTCGCGACCGACGCGTCCCGGGGCCGCGACCTGTCCGTGGTGGTCTGGGCCACCACTGTCGGCGCCGTGCTCGGACCGAACCTCGTGGGGCCGGGCGAGCAGCTCGGCGGGCTGATCGGGATGCCACCGCTGACCGGCCCCTACCTGTTCACGATCGCCGGTCAGGCCCTCGGTATCGTCCTGATCCTGGCCGGGCTGCGTCCGGACCCGCTGCTCACCGCTCAGCACGCTGTCGACGTCCACGACGCGGGGGTGAGCCGGATCGTCAGGTCCGACCGGCCGCTGGCCGCGCGCTTTGCGATGCTGGCCACCGTGGGCCCGCACGTCGTGATGGTCGCGATCATGGCGATGACCCCGGTCCACCTGCTGCATCACGGCGCGACGCTGACGATCGTCGGGCTGACCATCAGCCTGCACATCGCCGGGATGTTCGCCCTCTCTCCGGTCTTCGGGATCATCGCCGACCGCTGGGGCAGGGTGCCGACCGTCGTCCTCGGCTGCGGCATCCAGGCGGCCTGCGCTGTGCTGATCGCCCTCGCCCAACACGACACCACGGCGGTCACGGTCTCCCTCGTGCTGCTCGGGCTGGGCTGGAGCGCCGCGACCGTGGCCGGCTCGACGCTGCTCACGGAGGCGTCCTCCGAGGCGCTGCGGACCCGGCGGCAGGGCCGCACCGACTTCGCGATGAGCCTCGCCGCCGCTGTCGGCGCGATCGCCGCAGGTGGCGCGCTGGGTTGGGTGGGCTTCGGCGGACTCGCGCTGTTCTCGCTGCCCGTGCTCGCCGCGGTGGTCGTTCTCGCTCCGCTGGGACGGCGCTGAGGCCGGGTCCAGCCGAGCGTCAGCCCACGTCGGGCTGACCGGCTATGTTGACCATCCACGAGGTGCCGAACCGATCGATGAGTTGGCCGAACCAGTCACCCCAGGGCGCCTGGTCGAGCGGCAGCTGGACGTCTCCGCCCTCGGCCAGCTTCTCCCAGTAGCCGCGCAGTTCGTCGGTCTCCGAGCCGCTCAGCGAGATCGTGATGCTGCTCCCCTCGGGGCGCGCCGGCATCGCGGCCGGGGTGTCGGAGGCCATCAGCGTGAACCCGGACGGCGTGGCGAGCTGGGCGTGCATCACCCAGTCCGCCTCGGTCGCGGTGACGCCGGGCATCTGGTACTCACCGAAGGTCGACACGGTGAGTTCGCCCCCGAAGACCGACTGGTAGAACTCCATCGCCTCCCTGGCCGCGCCGTCGCGGAACGAGAGATACGGGTTGAGCAGCGCCATGACGTCCTCCTCATCGGCGACCTCGGACACTGCCATTCTCGTCACGGCTGCCCGACGCGGCCAGAGGTTTCGGGCTCAGGGCCGGGGGGCTCAATTGCCCCCGCGCGGGCGCCCCCACACACCGGCCGGATCACTCCTCCAGGGTGGTGATGTCGCCCTCGTCCTGGCCGAGCGCGCGCGCCTTGAGCACCCGCCGCATGATCTTGCCCGACCTGGTCTTCGGCAACTTGTCGGGGAAGTCGACCGAGTCGGGTTTGGCGATCGGGGAGAGGTGCGCCGAGACGTGGCGGCGCAGGTCCTCGGCGAGTTCGGGTGACGGCGTGTGGCCGACCTTGAGCACCACGAAGGCATGGATCGCATTGCCCTTCACCTCGTGCGGCAGGCCGATCGCCGCCGCCTCGGCGACCGCGGGGTGGGAGACCAGAGCCGACTCCACCTCGGCGGTGCCGAGCCGGTGGCCGGAGACCTTGATGACGTCGTCGGTGCGTCCGATCACCCAGAAGTAGCCGTCGGCGTCCCGCTTGGCGGAGTCGCCGGCCAGGTACCTGCCGGGGTACTTCGACCAGTAGGTGCTGACATAGCGGTCGGGGTCCTTGTACAGCGTCCGCAGCATCGCGGGCCACGGGTTCTTCAGCACCAGGAAGCCCTCCTCGCCGTCCGGGACGGGATTGCCCTCCTCGTCCAGGATCTCCGCCTCCTGGCCGAAGAACGGTTTGCCGCCGGAGCCCGGTTTGAGCGGCATGCCGGGGGTGGGGGTGATCTGGAACATCCCCGTCTCGGTCTGCCACCAGGTGTCCATGATCGGGCAGCGCTCCTTGCCGATCACCCGGTGGTACCAGTGCCAGGCCTCGGGGTTGATCGGCTCGCCCACCGATCCCAGCAGCCGCAGCGACGACAGGTCGTGGCGGTTCGGCCACGCCTCACCGAACCTCATCAGCGAGCGGATGGCGGTCGGTGCTGTGTAGAAGGTGGTGATCCCGTAGTACTCGATGAGCTGCCACCATCGGTTCGGGTTGGGATAGGTGGGTCCGCCCTCGTACATGAAGGTGGTGGCGCCGTTCAGCATCGGCCCGTACACCAGGTAGGAGTGCCCGGTGACCCAGCCGGGGTCCGCGGTGCACCACCAGCGGTCCTCGTCGCGGATGTCGAAGGCGTACTTCAGCGTGGCGTAGGTACCCACCATGTAGCCGCCGTGGGTGTGCAGGATGGCCTTGGGCGCGCCGGTCGAGCCCGAGGTGTAGAGGATGAACAGCGGGTCCTCGGCGTCCATCTGTTCGGTCGGGCAGGGCCCTTTGGCGATCGGGAGCCCCGCAAGGTCGTGGTACCAGTGGTCCCGCAGCGGTTCCATCGCCACCTCGTGTCCGGTCCGCCGCACCACAATGACGTTCTCGACCGAGGGGCTGAAGCGGATCGCCTCGTCCACGATGTCCTTCAGCTTGAAGATGCCGCCGTTCACCCACGAGCCGTCGGCGGTGATCACGAGCTTGGACTCGGAGTCGTCGATCCGCGCCGACAGTGCGTCGGCCGAGAAACCGGCGAAGACCACCGAGTGGACGGCACCGATCTTGGCGCAGGCGAGCATCGCGAACACCACCTCGGGGATCCGGGGCAGGTAGATGGTCACCCGGTCGCCCTTGCCGACCCCCATCGCCTTGATGATGTTGGCCATCTGGGTGACCTCGCGGTTCAGCGAGAAGTACGAGTAGGTGAGGTGGTCGGTGCCGTTCTCCCCCACCCAGATCAGCGCCAGCTTGTTCTTGTAGGGGCCGTGGACGTGGCGGTCGATGGCGTTGTGGACGATGTTCGTCTTCGCGCCGGTGAACCACTTGAAGAACGGAGCCTCCGTGTCGTCGAGGACCTTCTCCCAGGGCTCGAACCACTCCAGCTCGCCGGCCTCGGCCGCCCAGAAACCGAGCGGGTCGGCCGCCGCTGAGGCCCGCAGCGCCTCGGCGTCCGGCAACTCGTCCAGGTGGACGAACTGCGGGTCGGGGTGGACTAACTCGACACTGGGCTCGCTCATGATCCTCCACATCGACGACGTGGCGCGAGCCTAACCCGGCCGTTGACCGGGCGGAAGAGCGCTCTCGGCTAGCTGAGAGGCCCGCTGCGGGGTACCCGTACGTACTCGGCGAGCGGCACCAGCGGTACCCCTTCGGGATCCCTGGTGGACGCCATCAGCGCCTCCCAGGCGGGCAGCAGGGCCTGGTCCTCGGGCTCGGGCGTGCGGGCGCGAAGGACCTGCTCGAGCCGGGCCCCCTCGACGAACCGGGTACCGTCGGCGCTGACCCAGGCCGGATCGAAGACCCGGATCCCGAGGATCAGGTCGGGAACCGGCCGCTGGTCGGGGGTGAGCGCGGGCTGGTAGTACGGGACGGCCAGGGCCTGGAAGCCGTGCCGCTCGTAGAAGGCGAGGCGCCGGGCCGGATCGCCGTACTGCTCGGTCGCCGGATGGCCGTCGGGCCGTTCCATCTCGGCCAGCAAGGCGCCGGGCGAGACCAGGGCCACCCACTGCTCGACGGCAGCGTTCAGCAACGCGGAGCCTGCGCCGGCGCCGCGGTGGCCCGGGGCGACGGCGAGGTACTCCATCACCGACAGGCCGGTCTCGGAGTCGTGGTCGGCCACCGCCGCCCCGGTGAGGTTCCCCTCCCCGTCCTCGGTGACCAGCACCTCGCCCCAGGTGGAGGCGTGCATGAAGGCGCCCTTGTCGACCAGCTCGTCAGGCTGGAACGAGCGCACCAGGATGGTGTCGTAGACATCGCCGAGTTGGCTCGGCCGGGCAACCTGGACCGTCGTCATGGCCCAGACACTAATGCAACCTGGCGAAGCTGGCGCGATCAGCCACGATGGTGGTGTGGACGACCGGATTCTTGGGCGCGCGGACACCGCCGCCGGCGAGGTGGTGGTGCGCCGCAGGGACGGCGCCGTCGAGCTGATCGTGAACGGGGTGTTCGCGATGGACACCACCGAGGTCAGCAGCGAACTCGCGCTCGCCGACGCGGCCGGCATCCCGCCCGGCCGGGTCCTGGTCGGCGGGCTCGGGCTCGGCTTCACCGCCGTACGGCTGCTGGAGAACCGGGCGGCCACGGTGGACGTCGTCGAGCGGGCGGCTCCCCTGCTGGCGTGGGCGCACGCCGGCCTGACCCCCCAGCTCGCCCAGGTGGCCGGAGACCCGCGGGTGCGACTGCATCACGCCGACATCCGCGACTTCGTGACGACGACCCGCCGGGCCTGGGACGCGGTGGTGCTGGACGTGGACAACGGACCGAGCTTCCTCATCCACGAGGACAACGCGGCCGTCTACGGCCAGGACTTCCTCGCCACCTGCCTGGCCCGACTCGCCCCCGGTGGACGGCTGCTGGTGTGGTGCGAGACGGCCAGCCCGAGCCTCGAGGTGACGCTGCGCCGGGTCGCGGGCAGTGTGGAGGCGATCGACGTCCCGGTGACCCGCCAGGGTCGCTCCTTCTCCTACACGCTGTACCGCGTTGTCAGGGGCAGTACAGTCGCGCCATGACGATGCGCAGGCCACGGCGGGAGGCCGACGAGGTCGACCTCGTCATCCTGCGGGAGCTGCTCGCTGACGGCCGCGCCACGCTCGCCCGGCTGGGCGAGGCGAC
>JAEYNS010000094.1 GCA_023412435.1 Actinomycetes bacterium
GAGCAGCAGCCCGCAGCCGGCCAGGTGGGCCCGCAGCGCGACCACCTCGCGAGCGTGCGGGTAGGGCGCCCGCAGGTCGGCGTGGGAGTCGTCCCCGTCGTCCCACAGCGCCAGCAGGCCGAGGTTGTGGACGGGGGCGAAGGCGGCGGCACGAGTGCCCAGCACCAGCCGGACCTGGCCCCGCAGGGCGGCCAGGAAGGCCCGGTACCGGGCGGCAGGCCCGGCCTCGGCGCTGAGGGTGACGAAGCTGCCCTTGCCGAACCACTGCTCGGCCAGCTTGCCCAGCTCCGCGAGGTCGCGCTGATCGGGCACCACCACGATCACGCCCCGCCCCGAGCGCAGGGTGGCCGCCGCGGCCTGCAGCATCCCAGCCCGCCAGTCGCCCTCCGGGCCGCCGGTGGGGGCCACGGTCCAGGCCGCCCGGGGTGCGCCGCCCCCGGCCAGGGCCGCCAGCATTCCGTCGCCTCACGGATACGCCGCCAACGGACCCCCCGGCAGGTCGTCGAGGCGCGGGGCGGGGTACCTGGGCGGATCCGCCTTCTCGGTGATCCCGTGCCGGGGCGGCACCGCCAGCCGCACGACGTCGGCGAAGCTGCCTGCGTAATGGTCGGCCACTGCTCGGACGAGGCCCGCTACCTGCTCGGTGAGCACGGGTTCGGCCGACACCACGGCGTGCAGCGGCTTCAGGTCCGGGTAGTCGGAACCGTCGGACAGGCCCAGGATGAAGCCGTTGACCTGACGCCCGGCGAACCTGACCCGCACCCGGCAGCCCGGCACCGCCTGGGCGCGCAGTTCCTCGGGAACCAGATAGTCGAAGGGCCGGTCAAGGTGCGCCAGCGGGACGTCCACCGCCACGCTCACCACCAGTTCCGCCATGGCGACAGCCTAGGGTCAGCGGCTGACGCTCAGCCCTTCACAGCAGCGGCCAGGGCGTCGGCGCGATCGGTGCGCTCCCAGGTCATCACGTCCAGTTCACGGCCGAAGTGGCCGTAGTTGGTGACCCGGGAGTAGATCGGGCGCAGCAGGTCGAGGTCGCGGATGATCGCGGCGGGCCGGAGGTCGAAGACCCGCAGCACGGCGTCGGTGATCTGATCCAGCGGCACCTTCTCGGTGCCGAAGCACTCGGTGTAGAAGCCGACCGGGTGGGCGCGCCCGATGGCGTAGGCGACCTGCACCTCGCAGCGCTCGGCGAGCCCGGCGGCGACCACGTTCTTGGCCACCCAGCGCATCGCGTAGGCAGCCGACCTGTCGACCTTCGACGGGTCCTTCCCGGAGAAGGCGCCGCCGCCGTGGCGGGCCATGCCGCCGTAGGTGTCGACGATGATCTTGCGTCCGGTGACCCCGGCGTCACCCATCGGGCCGCCGACCACGAACTTGCCGGTGGGGTTGACGTACACCTTGAGGCCGTCGTGCGGGATCGGGTAGCGCTCCAGCACCGGGTCGATGACCCGCGACTTCACCTCCGCCTCGATCGTGGCCTGGCCGACCGCGGCGGTGTGCTGGGTGGAGACCACGACGGTGTCGACCCGGACGGGCGTGTCACCCCGGTACTCCACGGTCACCTGGGTCTTGCCGTCCGGCAGCAGGAAGTCCAGTTCCGCGCGATGCCGCACCTCCGCCAGCCGCTCGGAGAGGCGGTGGGCGATGTCGATCGGCAACGGCATCAGGGTCGGGGTGTCGGTGCAGGCGTAGCCGAACATCAACCCCTGGTCACCGGCCCCCTGGGCGTCCAGGCTGTCGTGGGAGCCCTCGGCCCGCGCCTCGAGCGCGGTGTCGACGCCCTGGGCGATGTCGGGCGACTGGGTGCCGATCGAGACCAGGACGCCGCAGGACCTGCCGTCGAAGCTCTTCTCGGAGGAGTCGTAGCCGATCTCCAGGATCCTGGCCCGGGCGAGGTCGGCGATGTCGACGTACCCGGAGGTGGTGACCTCCCCGGCGACCACGACGGTCCCGGTGGTGACAAGGGTCTCCACGGCGACCCGGCTGCGGTGGTCCTCGCGCAGCAGGGCGTCGAGGACGTGGTCGGAGACCGAGTCCGCCACCTTGTCCGGGTGGCCCTCGGTGACGGACTCGGAGGTGAACAGCCGGCTCACTCGGGCTTCCTCTCGGCGGGAATGGTCAAGGCGGCATCAAGGATGGCATGGGCCACCGCGGACTTGCTGGCCGCGACCGTGGCGAGGACACCCTGCGGCGAGATGATGACCACCTCGGTGGCGGCCTGGCCGAAGATCCGGCCGTCGGAGACGTCGTTCAGCACCAGCAGCTGACAGCCCTTCCGGGCGAGCTTGGCCTGCCCCAGGGCGAGCAGCTCGGCGGGATCGGACGCAGTCTCGGCGGCGAACCCGACCACCACCTGTCCCTCCGGACGGCGAGCCGACAGCGTCTTGAGGACGTCGACGGTCTGGGTGAACTCGACAGTGAGGCCGGCCTCGCCCGTCTTCTTGATCTTGGCGGAACTGGGGCTGACGGGGGTGAAGTCCGCCGGTGCGGCTGCCATCACGACGATGTCGGCCCCGGGCGCCCTGTCGAGCATCTCCCCGGCCAGGTCGGCGGTCGATGTCACCGCAACCGCGTCCACCCCCGACGGCACGGGCAGGGCCACGTTCGCGGTGACGACGGTGACCTCGGCGCCGCGGGCGGCGGCCGCCCTCGCGAGCGCGAGCCCCATCCGTCCCGAGGAGGAGTTGCCGACATAGCGCACCGGGTCCAGCGCCTCGCGGGTTCCGCCGGCGCTGACCAGCACCCGCTTACCGGCCAGATCGCGGGAGGCCATCCGCTCGGCCACTGCCGGGTCGGCCAGGATGGACAGCGCCAGCTGCGCGATGGCGGCGGGCTCCGGCATTCGGCCCGGGCCGGAGGCGGCACCGGCCAGGCGGCCGGTGGCAGGCTCCATCACGGCCACGCCGCGGGACCGCAGGGTGGCCACGTTGGCCTGCGTCGCAGGGTGGAGCCACATCTCGGTGTGCATGGCCGGCACCATCAGCACCGGGCAGTGCGCGGTCAGCAGCACGTTGGTGAGCAGGTCGTCGGCCCGCCCGGTGGCCGCCCGGGAGAGCAGGTCGGCGGTCGCGGGTGCGACCACGACGAGATCCGCCTGCTGGCCGAGCCGGACGTGGGGCACCTGCTCGGCGTCGGAGAAGACGTCGGTGTGGACGGGGTGGCCGGACAGCGCCGCCCAGGTGGCGCGACCCACGAACTCGAGCGCGTTGGCGGTGGGCACGACCACGACCTCATGGCCGGCCTCGGCGAGCAGTCGCAGCAGCAGGCACGACTTGTACGCCGCGATGCCGCCCGAGACGCCGAGCACGATCCGGCTCATG
This sequence comes from Actinomycetes bacterium, assembly GCA_023412435.1. Lineage (GTDB taxonomy): Bacteria > Actinomycetota > Actinomycetes > Propionibacteriales > Propionibacteriaceae > Propionicimonas. The sequence goes on from JAEYNS010000094.1 coordinate 3,321, forward strand.
GCAGCGGGTCAGGCCAGGTCGTCGGTGCCGAAGGGGTCCAGCGAGAAGTCGGGGTCGGCCTCGGCCTCGGCCCGGGCGGCGGCCTCGGCCTCCGGGTCGATCTCGGTGCACTCCAGGACGCCGGCGGCGACCTCACGCAGCGCGATCGAGAGCGGCTTCTCCTGGATCCCGATGTCGACCAGGGGGCCGACGTTCTCCAGCAGCCCCTCGCCGAGCTGGGAGTAGTAGGCGTTGATCTGGCGCGCCCGCTTGGCCGCGTACAGCACGAGGCGGTACTTCGAGTCGACCTTGGTCAGCAGGTCGTCGATCGGCGGGTAGGTGATGCCTTCTGGAGTCTGGGTGCTCAAAGAACTGCCTTCTGGTCAGGAGAAATGTGCCGGGCAGCGCGAAGCTACCCTCACAGGCCCAGCAAGTCTACCAACTGATCCACCGCTGTCCCCAAATCATCGTTCACCACCGTGTGGTCGAACTCCCCCGCGGCGGCGAGCTCCGCCTCGGCGGTGGCCAGCCTGCGCTCCATCTCGGCCTCGGTCTCGGTGCCGCGCTGCAGCAACCGCTCCCGCAGGGTGTCGGGCCCCGGCGGCAGGATGAAGACCGAGCGGACGCCGGGCAGCCTCTCCTTGACCTGCCTGGCACCCTGCAGGTCGATCTCGAGGATCACCCGCTTGCCCTCGGCGACCGCCTGCGCAACGGGTGCTGCAGGCGTGCCGTACCGGGCCGCGCGGTGCACCAGTGCCCACTCGAGCAGGCCGTCGGTGGCAACCAGCCGGTCGAACTCGGCGTCGTCGACGAAGTGGTAGTGGACCCCGTCCACCTCGCCGGGGCGGGGTGGACGGGTCGTGGCCGACACCGACACCCACACCTGGGGGTATCGGGCCCGCAGGGCCGCTACTACCGACCCCTTGCCGACGGCCGTGGGTCCGGAGATGACGGTGACGTCACCGCTCACCGAACTCCGTCCTCAGCCCGGCCAGTTGGTGACGGCCGAGCCCACGGATCCGGCGGTTGGGAGCGATGTCGAACTTCTCCATGACCACGGCGGCGCGCTTCTCGCCGACTCGCGGCAGCGCCTTGAGCAGGTCCACCACCTTCACGTGGGCGAGGATGTCGTCGTCCGACGCGGCTTCCAGGGCCTGGGACAGGCTCAACTTCCCGGTACGCACGCTGTCCTTGAGTTCGGCGCGGGCACGACGGGCCTGGGTGGCCGCGGCGCGGGCGGCCTCGAGTTGCTCGGTGGTGAGCTGAGGAATGGTCACAGGATTCTCCGGCAGAGGAAAAGGCGGCTATTGGGGCCAATGTAGCGCCGTACAAGGGACTTCGCGGGGGTTTCTCCGCGATTTCGCCAGACCTGTCCCGACAGATCGCCGTCGGGGTCAGGCGAGCAGCATGTCCACCTTCGCGCGCAGCGCCTCCGGATCCGGCCCAGCGGCGATGATCCCGCGTCCGACAACGGCAAGGACCTGGTCGACCGCGTCGCCGAACAGGGCGGGAAGGTCCTCCATCCGGCCACCCTGGAAGCCGATCCCCGGCACGAGGATCGACCCGTTGAAGTCGGACAGGTCGCAGCCGAGCGAGGCGTGGGTGCCCCCGACCACGAGCCCGACGGCACGCTGGCGGGACTGACGGTTCACCTCGGTTGCGGCGTCGATGATCGACTGCACCACCGAGCCGTCACCGTTGCCGGTGAGCGCCAGCTGGACGCTGCCGCCCTCGGGGTTCGACGTCCTGGCCAGCACGTAGACGCCGCGTTCGTAGCGGTGGGCGGTCTCGATCGCGGGCAGCAGCGAGCCGAACCCGAGGTAGGGCGAGAGCGTGACGGCGTCCGCTGCCAGGGGGGAGCCGTCGGCGAGGTAGGCGTCGGCGTTGGCGGTCATCGTGCTGCCGATGTCACCGCGCTTGGCGTCGAGGATGCTCAGCGCGTCGGTCTGGGCGATGTCGGCCAGCACGCGCTCGAGGGACGCGATCCCTGCCGAACCGTACGCCTCGAAGAAGGCGGACTGGGGCTTGAAGACCGCCACCTTGTCGGCCAGCGCCTCCACGAGGTGCCGGCCGAAGCGCTCGACTCCGGATGCGTCGGTGGGCAGCCCCCACGAGGTGAGCAGGGACGGGTGGGGGTCGATCCCGATGCAGAGCGGTCCGCGCTCGGCGACCCGGTCACGCAGCCGCCGCCAGTAGGTAGTCACCTCGGAGACCTCCTTGTGTCCGCGGTAGTGATGGCCGAGACCAGCCCCGGTCCGTGGTAGATGAAGCCAGTGTAGAGCTGGACCAGCCGGGCGCCTGCGTCGAACATGCGATCGGCGTCGGCAGCCGTCATGATGCCTCCCACCCCCATCACCGGCAGCCCGGTGTGTGCGACCACATAGCGCACCACGCCGAGCGCGCGCCGGGTCAACGGTGCCCCTGACAAGCCGCCGGGCTCGGCGCCTGCCGCGCCGTCCCCCGGCGCCAGTCCGTCGCGCGCCAGGGTGGTGTTGGTGGCGATGATCCCCGCCACTCCCGTCCCCTCACACGCGGCGAGCACCTCGTCCACCTGGGCCCAGCTGAGGTCGGGGGCGAGCTTGACGAAGATCGGGACGGGGTCGGCGGCGAGCTGGGCGGCCCTGGCCACCAGGGCGCCGGTGAGGTCGGTCAGCGCGCCCCCGTCCTGCAGGGAGCGCAGGTCGGGCGTGTTCGGGCTCGACACGTTGATCGCGACGTAGTCGGCATAGCCGGCGACCGCCGACAGGCTGGCCAGGTAGTCGTCGATGGCGTCGGCCACCGGCACCAGCCTGGTCTTGCCGATGGAGACCCCGAGCGGGATCCCCGCCGCCAGGTTGCCCCTGGCGATCCCGGCGCTGTGCAGCGTGTCGGCCAGCGCCGCCGCGCCGGCGTTGTTGAACCCCATCCGGTTGATCAGCGCTCTGCTGGCAGGCAGCCGGAAGACGCGGGGCCGGTCGTTGCCGGGCTGCGGCCGCGCGGTGACCGTGCCGAGTTCGGCGAAGCCGAAGCCGAGCGCGGCCCAGGCCCGCGCGCAGACCCCGTCCTTGTCCATCCCGGCTGCCAGCCCTACCCGGTTGGGGAACCGGATCCCCGCCACGTCAGCGGGCTCCCCCTGCCCCGCCGCGACAAGGCGGAGCATCGCCCTCAGCGCCGGCTTGGCACCGACCACCGACAGGATCCTGATCAGTTGCTCGTGGATCGCCTCCGGGTCGCCGCCGTGGGAGGCGAACAGCACCGGACGCAGCAGGCCGGCGTAGCCGCCTTGCAGCAGCGTCGCCGGCAGCCCCATCAGCGGTCGGCCAGTTCGGCGTGGACCGCTGCGTTCCACGACTGCAGCGAACGCACCCCGACGCTGTGCCGCTGCAGCGCCTCGATCCCCTGCACGCAGGCCGACAGGCCCTGCACCGTGGTGATGCACGGGACGTCCGCCAGGACCGCCGCCGACCGGATCTCCCAGCCGTCCCGGCGCGGCGAGCCGTCGCGCGACTTGCCGTGCGGGGTGTTGAAGATCAGGTTGATGTCGCCGGCGAGGATCGCCTCCACGACGGTCGGCTCACCGTTCGGGCCTCGGCCCTGGGAGTGCTTGCGGATCACGGTGACCTCGACGTCGTTGCGGCGCAGGACCTGGGCGGTGCCGTCGGTGGCGAGCACCTTGAAGCCCATGTCGGCGAGCTTCTTGATCGGGAAGATGGCGTGCCGCTTGTCCCGGTTGGCGACCGAGACGAAGACCGTGCCGCCGGTCGGAACCTCGCCGTAGGAGGCGGCCTGGCTCTTGGCGAACGCGGTCCCGAAGCTCTGGTCGAGGCCCATCACCTCGCCGGTGGACTTCATCTCCGGGCCGAGCAGGGTGTCCACCCAGGTGCCGTCGCTGGTGCGGAACCTGTTGAACGGCATCACCGCCTCCTTGACGGCGATCGGGGCGGCCTCCAGCACGGCAGCGCCGTCGACGCCCGTCCGCAGCAGTCCGTCCGCCCGCAGGTCTGCTATCGACTCCCCCAGCGAGATCCGTGCCGCCGCCTTGGCCAGCGGGGTGGCGGTCGCCTTCGAGACGAACGGGACGGTGCGCGAGGCCCGCGGGTTCGCCTCGAGGACGTACAGCACATCGCCCAGCAGCGCGAACTGGATGTTCAGCAGGCCGCGCACCCCCACGCCGTCGGCGATCAGCTGGGTAGCGCGCCGGATCAGGTCGATCACCTCGCCGCCGAGGGTGATCGGCGGGAGCGAACAGGCCGAGTCTCCGGAGTGGATGCCGGCCTCCTCGATGTGCTCCATGACGCCGCCCAGGTACAGCTCGGTGCCGTCGTAGAGGGCGTCGACGTCGATCTCGATGGCGTCGTCGAGGAACCTGTCGACCAGGACCGGGTGGGCGGGGGTGATATCGGTGGCGCGCTGGATGTAGGAGGCCAGCGAGACGTCGTCGTAGACGATCTCCATGCCACGCCCGCCCAGCACGTAGCTGGGCCGCACCAGCACCGGGTAGCCGATGGAGTGCGCGATCTCCAGGGCCTGGTCGGCCGACTCGGCCATCCCGTAGGCAGGGGCCAGCAGGCCGGCCTCGGCCAGCAGCTTGCCGAAGGCGCCCCGCTCCTCCGCCAGGTGAATGGCCTCCGGAGGGGTTCCGACGATCGGGACGCCGGCGTCCTTCAATGCCTGGGCCAGCTTGAGCGGGGTCTGTCCGCCGAGCTGGACGATCACGCCGGCCACCGGCCCCACCTGCGACTCCGCGCGGTACACCTCGAGCACGTCCTCAAGGGTCAGCGGCTCGAAGTACAACCGGTCGGAGGTGTCGTAGTCGGTCGAGACGGTCTCGGGGTTGCAGTTGACCATCACCGTCTCGTAGCCCGCCTCGCGCAGCGCGAGGGCGGCGTGGACGCAGGAGTAGTCGAACTCGATGCCCTGGCCGATCCGGTTGGGGCCGCTGCCGAGGATGAGCACCGCCGGCCTGCTGCGCGGCTCGACCTCGGTCTCCTCGTCGTAGCTGGAGTAGTGATACGGGGTGCGGGCGGCGAACTCGGCGGCGCAGGTGTCGACGGTCTTGTAGACGGGACGGACGCCGAGCGCCCAGCGCAACCCGCGCACCACGTCCGGGGGGAGGTTGCGCAGCCGTCCGATCTGGTCGTCGGACAAACCGTGGCGCTTCGCCAGCCGCAGCAGCCGCTCGTCGAGGGCATCGGCCTGCCGCACCAGTTCGGCGACGTCGTGGATCATCAGCACCTGGTCGAGGAACCACGGGTCGATGCCGGTCGCCTCGTGGAGCTGTTCGACGGTGGCGCCCTTGCGGAAGGCGTTCATCACCAGCTTGAGCCTGCCGTCGTGCGGCCGGGAGCTTCCGGCCAGCAGCTCCTCAAGGGTCTCGGGCAGGTCGCCGGTGAGGTCGAAGCCCGCCTTGTCGTCCTCCAGCGAGCGCAGCGCCTTGCCGAGGGCCTCGGTGAAGTTGCGGCCGATCGCCATCGCCTCGCCCACCGACTTCATATGGGTGGTGAGGGTGGAGTCGGCGGTCGGGAACTTCTCGAACGCGAACCGGGGAATCTTCACCACCACGTAGTCGAGGGTCGGCTCGAACGAGGCGGGCGTCTCGGCGGTGATGTCGTTGGGGATCTCGTCGAGGGTGTAGCCGACTGCCACCTTGGCGGCGATCTTGGCGATCGGGAAGCCGGTGGCCTTCGACGCCAGCGCCGAGGACCGGGAGACCCGCGGGTTCATCTCGATGACGATCATCCGGCCGGTCTCGGGGTGGACGGCGAACTGGATGTTGCAGCCGCCGGTGTCGACGCCGACCGCGCGGATCACCGCGATGCCCACGTCGCGAAGGTTCTGGTACTCCCTGTCGGTGAGGGTCATCGCGGGCGCCACCGTGATCGAGTCGCCGGTGTGGACGCCCATCGGGTCCAGGTTCTCGATGGAGCACACGATCACGACGTTGTCCGCCTTGTCGCGCATCACCTCGAGCTCGTACTCCTTCCAGCCGAGCACAGACTCCTCGATCAGCACCTCGGTGACAGGGGACGCCGCCAGGCCGGTACCCGCGATCCGGCGCAGCTCCTGCTCGGTGTAGGCGAAGCCGGAGCCGACCCCTCCCATCGTGAAGGAGGGCCTGACCACCACGGGGAAGCCGAGTTCGCCGGCCGCGGCGAGCACCTCGTCCATGGTGTGGCAGATCGCCGACCGGGCGACGCCGACGTCGATGCCGGGAAGGTTCAGGCTCGTGACGATCTCCTTGAACCGCTCCCGGTCCTCGCCCGCCTGGATGGCGTCGACGGAGGCGCCGATCAGTTCGACGCCGTACCGCTCGAGGACGCCGGAGTCGTGCAGCGCGACGGCGGCGTTCAGCGCCGTCTGCCCGCCGAGGGTGGCCAGCAGCGCGTCCGGACGCTCGGCGGCGATCACCTTCTCGAGGTAGTCGGGGAGGATCGGCTCGATGTAGGTGGCGTCGGCGAACTCGGGATCGGTCATGATCGTGGCCGGATTGGAGTTCACGAGGATGACCCGGAACCCCTCGTCGCGCAGCACCCGGCAGGCCTGGGTCCCGGAGTAGTCGAACTCGCAGGCCTGCCCGATCACGATCGGCCCGGACCCGATCACCAGGATCGAGGAGATGTCGGTCCGTCGTGGCATCAGGCGTCCTCGCGGGTCTCGTCGGCGGTGGGTTGAGGGTCGGCGGAGCCGCGCCTGCGCTCCATCACGTCGATGAAGCGGTCGAACAGGTACGCCGAGTCGTGCGGGCCGGCGGCCGCCTCCGGGTGGTACTGCACCGAGAAGCTCAGCAGGTCGCCCTCGGCGGAGCGGAGCTCGAGGCCCTCGACCACGTCGTCGTTGAGGCAGACGTGGGACACCCTCGCCTCACCCCAGCGGGTGGCGGTGGTGGTGTGCAGCGGCGCGTCGACCGCGAACCCGTGGTTCTGCGAGGTGATCTCGACCTTGCGGGTGGTCAGGTCGATCACCGGGAGGTTGATGCCGCGATGTCCGTACTTGAGCTTGAAGGTGCCGAACCCCAGGGCGCGACCGAAGATCTGGTTGCCGAAGCAGATCCCGAAGTAGGGCAGGCCCGCGTCGAGCACCTCCTGGAGCAGCGCCACCTCGTAGTCGGCGGCGGCCGGGTCCCCCGGGCCGTTGGAGAAGAACACCCCGTCGGGGCTCAGCGCGCGGATGCCGGCCAGGTCGGTGGTCGCGGGCAGGACGTGCACCTCGATTCCCCGCTCGGCCATCCGGTAGGGCGACATGTCCTTGATGCCGAGGTCGACGGCTGCCACGGTGAACCGCTTCTGCCCCACCGCGGCCACGACCTGGGCACGGGGAACGGTCACCTCGGCGACGAGGTTGGCCCCCTTCATCGGCGGCACCTGCCGCACCCGCTCGAGCAGGCGGGCGGGGTCGAGTTCCTCGGTGGAGATCCCGACCCGCATCGCCCCGCGCTCGCGCAGGTGCCGGGTGAGCGCCCTGGTGTCGACCTCGGCGATCCCCACCACCCCCTGGGTGCGGAGTTCGTCGTCGAGCGAGCGGTTCGACCGCCAGTTCGAGCGCACCCGGGACAGGTCACGCACCACGTAGCCCGCCACCCAGATCTGCCTGGACTCGTCGTCCTCGTCGTTCCAGCCGGTGTTGCCGATGTGCGGGGCGGTGGCTATCACCACCTGCCGGTGGTAGCTGGGGTCGGTGAGCGTCTCCTGGTAGCCGGACATCCCGGTGGCGAAGACTGCTTCACCGAAGGCCTCCCCGGTGGCTCCGAAGGAGGAGCCGCGGAAGGAACGGCCGTCCTCCAGCACAAGGAGTGCGTCGACCTGCGGGCGCGCGTAGAGACTGCTTGGCATTGGGGTTCCCTTCCGGGCGGCGACTCTACCAAAGGCCTCCCAGCCACCCGCCGACCCCCCGCTGGCTAGACTGCGCGACGTGACGCAGGCCGCCACCAGCTCCCGTTCCAGCCCCCGGTGGGTGGTCTTCGCCGTCCTCGGCGTGGTGGCAGCGACGCTGGCGGCCGTGGCAGTCGGCGGAGGATTCGAACGCCGGTCGGCGCCCACCGTGGCGGTGGCCCCCGGCACCGAACTGGACGCCGGCAACCTGGTCTTCCGTCTCGACTCGGCCACCGTCCAGTTCCGGGCGAAGACCACGGGCGACCCCTGGCAGGTTGTGGTCAGCGGCAGCGTCCGCAACCCCCACGACGAGTCGCTGGCACCGCTGTCGGGCGACTACGGGAACCTCGTCGGGATCGATCGCGCCAGCGACCAGTTCGTCGTCAGGCCGCAGTACGGGCTCGGCGCTGTCGACCCGGACCGTCCCTGGGACAACCGCCGTCAGCTGGTGCCGCCGGTGGACCGGTGGATGGAGTTCCGGGCCGGCTTCACCTTCACCGAGGGCTACCGGCCGGGCGAGGACTTCGAGGTCGGGGTGGTCGCGATGGAGTACACGGCGAACACCATCCTCGGCCTGAACGACGACCCGGCCTGGAACCCTGACTCGTTCGCCAGCCCGTGGACGGTCACCGTCCCGCTGACCCGGCTGCCCGACACCGACTACTGAACCGTTCCCTGCAGGACCAGGACGCCGTCGCCGCTGACCACCTCCAGCCCACGGACCTCGCCGACCGCCCTGCGCGGGATCTCGAACAGCACCTCGGCCGTGCCCGCCGGACGCCCGTCGCAGCCGGCCGACACCCCGGCGTCGCTCGGGGTGTGGAACCGCGAGGTCCACTCCCGGCCCTCGCCGAGCAGAGTGACCCGGCAGCCCAGCTCCCGGCCTGCCGGTCCTGCGTAGTCGAAGCGTGCGAGGACGAAGACCGCGCCGGGCACCGGCTCGACGCTGGACAGGCCCGAGGGAACGGTCTCGGCAGCCGCCAGCCCGACCAGTCGCCACTCCACCCCGGCGGCGGTGCCTGTGGTGCCCTCGGGCGCCGTGGCCGGTTCGGGCGTCGCACCGGCAGTCGAACGCAGCAGCCAGGCCACCGCCACCGCGAGCGCGCAGGCCAGTCCCAGCACCAGCACCCGGCGCGGGTTGCGCAGGAGCCCCGCCAGCCGGCTCATCGTGCCCACTCCGCCGCGAGGCTGTCGTAGCCGACCGGACCCGCCGCAGCCAGACCGGGCAGCGGAACCTCAGCCCACAGCGCGCCATTGCTGGTCGCCGCGCCCGGAACCACCCGCAGCACCAGTCCCCCGGCCAGGTCTGCCGGGTCGACCTCGAAGGCGAGGTCGCGCCGGGTGCCGAAGCCAGGCCTGCTGAACAGGCTCGCCGGCCCGTCCCAGGCCCGGTAGGTACGCCTGCCGGCCACCAGTTCGGCGGTCAGCGACCCGCCCGTCCGCTCCTGCTCGACCGTGACCGGGACCACGACGAAGGCCAGTTCGGTGGGGACGCGGGCGTCGCCGTCCTCGACCAGCTCGGTGCCGGCGCGAGGGTCGTGCACGGTCACGGTCTGGCCCGGCAGGGCCAGCGGCTGTTCGATCCCGCCGGTGACCACCCGGGTGGGGTCGCGGTCGAGCGCGAGGCTGGACAGGGCCACGGCAACGCAGACGACGCCCACGACAGCTGCCTGAAGACCGGACCGCGCCGGGGCTCCGGCGGATACCCCACCTGCCCGCGCGGCGGTCACCGCCAGCAGGGCGAACTGCAGCGAGAGCACGAGAACCTGCGGCACGAGGTCGAGGAAGGGCAGGGTCTGCACGGCGGCCGCACCGGTGAACGGGCCCAGACCGGTGATCAGGGAGTCGGTCAGCAGTTCGCCTGCCCAGTCGACCACGGTGAACACCAGCACGAAGCCGCCCAGCAGCGGCCAGCCCGCCCGCGAGAGGAACCGGACCGCATGCCACACCGGCAGGTACTTGTCGTCGAGATCCGCGGCGAACACCTCACGCCCGACCCGGCCCGCGGCGCCCCACCGGATCGCCTCGGGGCGTTCCCCGGCCAGCCGCGCCCCGGCGACCAGCGCGGTCAGCGCGAGCCAGGCCAGCGGCCGGGAGAGCAGGTCCCAGGCCACCGGCCACGCGGACCCGGCGACGAAAGCCCACGCGTCGGCCACGACCGGCGGCACGCTGATCCAGCCGGTGAGGGTCTCCACCAGGCCCTGCCACCAGGCGGCCAGCTGCCGGTCGTCCAGCCACAGCCAGAACTCCTGGACCAGCCGGAACCCGCTCAGCAGCACCAGCAGGCCGAACAGGGCCTCCAGCAGCGCGGCGACGAGCCCGAGCCAGGTCCAGCCGGTCCGCCCGGCGATACCCTCGATCACCCGGCGCAGCACGAACAACCCGGCCACGCCGCCGGCCACCGCGAGACCGGTCTGCACGGAGCCGAGCGGGTTCAGGGCGGAGAGGAACTCGGCGCCGCCGAACAGGCTGTAGCGCTGCCCCACGACCACGACGACGTCGCGGGCGAAGCGGTCGACGAAGCCGAAGGCGGCAATGATCGCGAGGAAGGGCAGGGCGGTGGTCGACAGCAGGCGCAGCGGTGTCCCGGCGGCGGGATCCGCACCCGCGGTGGCACCGGCCCGCAGCACCGCCACCCGCAGCGCGGCCACCGTGGCGGCCAGCTGGACCACGACGCCCAGGGCCAGGCAGCCCAGGACGAGCCAGGGCCAGACCAGGGCCACCTCAGAGCCGGCGAGCACCGAACCGTAGTAGCCGGCCCAGCCGACCAGTCCGAAGCCCACCAGCCACGGCAGCAGCCGCCACCACAGCCCGACCGCCGCGGTGAGCAGCCCGGCGAACTCCTCGCCGAGCGCCCGGACGGTAGCCACCATGGGCCGACAACCTACCCGGCGGCGGGTCCAGCAGGTCGCCGCGCCGCGACGCCGCGCAGCAGGCCGTTGAGGAAGGCGGACGACTCGTCGGTGGACAGCTCCGTGGCCAGCGCCACGCACTCGGCCACCGCAACCGTCGGTGCGACATCGGTGAAGAGCAGCTCATAGGCGGCCAGGCGGGCAAGGTTGCGGTCCACGCGGGGCATCCGCTCAAGCGTCCAGCCCTCCGCCAGCCCGTCGACGATCACCTGGTCGATCTCGCCGAAGTGCGCCACGACGCCCTCGACCAGTTCGACGGTGAAGGCGCGAACCGGCGGCTCAGCCAGGTCGGTCTGCGCGGCGAGGATGTCGGGGACCGCCACCTGCCGCAAATCGGCCTCGAACAGGATGTCCAGGGCGCGCTTGCGCGCCTTGGTGCGCGCCGAGCCGCGCTTGGCGGCCGGTTGCGCCATTCAGACCCGGCCCAGGTAGCTGCCGTCGCGGGTGTCGACCTTGACCTTCTCGCCGGTGCTGATGAACAGCGGCACCTGGATCTGCAGGCCGGTCTCGACGGTGGCAGGCTTGGTGCCGCCGGTGCTGCGGTCGCCCTGCAGCCCGGGCTCGGTGTAGGTGACCTCGAGTTCGACCGAGGCCGGCAGGTCGATGTACAGCGGGTTGCCCTCGTGCAGCGCCACGATGGCCGTGGAGTTCTCGAGCAGGTAGTTCTTGGCGTCCCCGACGATGGCCTCCGCCAGGGTCAGCTGGTCGTAGGTGGAGTTGTCCATGAAGACGTAGGCGTCACCGTCGTGGTAGAGGTACTGCATCTCGCGCCGGTCCACGTTCGCGGTGTCGACCTTGGTGTCGGAGTTGAAGGTGCGGTCCACCACCTTGCCCGACAGGACGTGCTTGAGCTTGGTCCGCACCACGGTGTTTCCCTTGCCCGGCTTGTGGTGCTGGAACCAGACCACGCTCCACAGCTGCCCGTCCAGGTCGAGCACCATGCCATTCTTCAGATCGTTGGTGGAGACCACGTCCGTCCGCCCCTCGTTCGTTCCTCGGCTTTGCGACCAGTCAGTCTATTCGCTGCCCCCCGCGCCACGCACATCGGGGGCACGCCGGCTCACCTGACCGGCGCGATCGCGCGGTAGGCGTCGACCAGGGTGACCTCGGGAGGGTCGGCGACGATGGACGGGTCGGCGAGCCCGCGCAGCAGGACGAACCGGAGGCTCGTGCCGCGCGCCTTCTTGTCCAGGCTCATCGCCGCGCGCAGGTCGGGCCAGGCACTCGCCTCGTAGCGCACCGGCAGGCCCGCCGCCCGCAACACGTCGCGGTGCCGGTGGACAAGGGCGTCGTCGATCAGGTCCAGCCGGTGGGCGAGTTCGGCGGCGAACATCATGCCCACGCTGACCGCCTGTCCGTGGCGCCAGCCGAAGTCCTGGTGCCGCTCGATGGCGTGACCTAGGGTGTGGCCGTAGTTCAGGGCCTCCCTGCCGATGTCGGTGCCGTCACCGGTCCGTTCCCTCAGGTCGGCCGACACCACGGCAGCCTTCACGGTGACCGCCCGCCGGATCAGCGCCGCCTGCAGCCCGGAGGGCCGGATCGCCTCCTGCGGGTCGGCCTCGAACGCCGTGAGGATCTCGGGGTCGGCGATGAACCCGCACTTGAGCACCTCGGCGAAGCCCGAGCGCAACTCCGGCTCGGCGAGGGTGTCGAGGAAGTCGAGGTCGCCGAGCACCGTGAACGGCTCGTGGAAGGCGCCGACGAGGTTCTTGCCTGCCGGCAGGTTGATGCCGGTCTTGCCGCCGACCGCCGCGTCCACCATCGCCAGGACGGTGGTGGGCATCGCGATGTAGCGCACGCCGCGCAGCCAGGTGGCGGCGACGAAGCCCGCCAGGTCGGTGGTAGCCCCACCGCCCAGCCCGAGCACCGCGTCCGACCTGGTGAAGCCGGCGGCAGCCAGCAGCTCCCAGCAGCGGGTCAGGGTCTGGGGGGTCTTGGCCTTCTCCGCCTCGGGGACGGCGATCAGGGTCACCTGCTGGTCGAGGCCGGCCGTGACGCGGGACGCCAGCGGGGTGAGTGGGGCGGGATGGATGACCGCCACCCGCTCGACGCCGTCCAGGAACTGCGGAAGCAGCGCCGAGACTCCGCTGTCGACCAGCACCTGGTAGGGCTGCTCGGCGAGTACGTCGATCGGCTCCCAGGTCATCATGCGTTGTCCTCCCATGCCTGCCGAACACGGTCCACCGCACGTGCCACGTCCAGCCGGTCGGTGTCGATCCGGACCGTGGCGACCTCTGAGTACCACGGGTCGCGCTCCCGCAGCAGCGCGGCCAGCCGGCTGCGCACGGCGACAAGGGTCTCCATACCCAGCGCGGCCATCCCCAGTCTACGGCTGGCCTGCGCTGCGGAGACCTGGAGCCAGACGACCGCCCGTCCGGCCAGCGCGGCGCGGACCGCGGGCCGCGCGACCGCCGCGCTGCCCAGCGCGATCACTCCCGGGCGCTCGAGCGAGGCGAGGCAGATCGCGGTCTCGGCGGACGCGATCCGCTCCGACGGCAGGCTGGCCCAGGCCTCGGGAAGGCTCAGCCCCAGCTCGCCGACGAGCAGCTCGTCGGTGTCGGTGAACTCCTCGCCGACCTGCCCGGCGACCACCCGCCCCACCGTCGACTTGCCGGCCGCGGGCGGCCCGACGAGGACGAGTTGGCGCCCGTTCACCACAGACGCTTCTCCGCCAGCCGGGCGAGGTAGCCGTCGAGGTTGCGCCTGGTCTCGGCCACCGAGTCGCCACCGAACTTCTCCAGCACCACCTCGGCGAGCACGAGGGCGACCATCGCCTCCGC
>JAEYNS010000189.1 GCA_023412435.1 Actinomycetes bacterium
GCCTGGGCGACCCCGCGTCCGTCTCCGCCGACTGGACGCCCGAACCGCTGGCCGCCTCCATCAGCCGGATCGCACCCTCGGCCGAGTACCCGCCGAGCAGCCACGCCACCGAGGAGGTCCACCTCACCCGGGCCGTCCGCACCGAGCTCACCACCGACGCCGCGCTACCCGCCGGCGCCCCGGTCACCGTCACCATCACCCCGTGCCGTCCGGCTGCCGCCGGCGCCTGAGAAACGAGAGATCCATGGCCACCCACAAGCGCCCCCCGGTCCCCGCCATCGTGCTGATCGTGCTGCTGCTGCTCGGCGGCGGCTTCTGGTGGTGGTGGACGGCGACCCAGTCCGGGCCGGTCGACACCAGCCTGCGCGCGTCCGGTACCGCGGAGTCGCGCGAGTACCAGGTCTCCCCCGCGCTGACCGGACGGGTGACCGCCGTGGCGGTCGCCGAGGGCGACACGGTCCGGGCCGGGGACGAACTGGTCGCGCTCGACAAGGCGGCCCTCGAACTGCAGGTCAGGCAGGCCGAGCAGGGAGTGAAGGCCGCCAAGGCGGCGGTCACCAACGCCGAGGACGACGAGGACGCCACCAAGGCCGACGTCACCGCCGCCAAGGCGAGGGTCGCGCAGGCCGAGGCCTCGGTGGAACTCGCGAAGCTGCAACTGGGGTTCACCTCGGTGACCGCCCCGCGCGACGGGGTGGTCGTCAGCCTCACCACGAGTGAGGGCCAGAACGCGGCACCGGGCCGCGCCGTCGCCACCCTGGTCGACCCCGCCGACGTCTTCCTGCGGGTCTTCGTCCCCGAGCCGCGGATCGGCGAGGTGACGCTGGGCCAGTCGGTCGCCCTCACCACCAGCACGGGCGAGACGACGGGCCGGGTCAGCTTCATCGCCGCCGAGGCCGAGTTCACACCCAGCACCGTCCAGACCGAGGACCAGCGCGCCCGGCTGGTCTTCGAGGTGCGGATCGCTGTCGACGACCCCGCGGCGGTTCGCCCGGGGATGTCGGTCGACGTGGTGTTCGCATGACCCAACCCCTGGCCGTCCGCACGGCAGGGCTGCGCCGCAGCTTCGGCGCGATCCGGGCCGTGGACGGGGTCGACCTGGCGATCGAGGCCGGGTCGGTGTTCGGCCTGCTCGGTCCGGACGGCGCCGGGAAGTCGACCCTGCTGCGGATGCTCGCGACCGTGCTCTCCCCCAGCGGCGGCGAGGCGCGGATCTTCGACCAGTCGGTAGCGCACCCCACCCCCGCGCTGACCGGGCGGATCGGCTACATGTCCCAGCGGTTCTCGATGTACCCCGACCTCAGCGTGACGGAGAACCTCGAGTTCTTCGCCCGGGTCCGCGGGGTGCCGCGCGGGGTGCGCCGGGAGCGGGCCGCCGACCTGCTGGAGCGGATGGGCCTGGCTGCCTTCACCGCCCGCCAGGCCCGTTACCTCTCCGGCGGCATGAAGCAGAAGCTGATGCTGGCCAGCACCCTGATGCACGATCCGGACCTGCTGCTGCTGGACGAGCCGACCACCGGCGTCGACCCGGTCTCACGGCGGGAGTTCTGGGAGATCCTGGGCCGGATCCACGCCGAGGGCCGCACCGTGATCGTCGCCACCCCCTACATGGACGAGGCCGAGCGCTGCTCCCACCTGGGCTTCATGAGCGAGGGACGGATCACCACCACCGGCACCCCGCTCGAGCTGGAGGCGCTGGTTCCGGGCGTGCTGCTCGAGGTCTCGGACGCCGATCCGCGGGCGGTCCTCGCCTCGGTGACCGGCGCCGCCGGCGTCCTCGACGCGCATCTGCTCGGCGACACCGTCCGCGTGCTGGCCGACGCCGACCGGGCGGCGGCACCCGGCCTGGTCGCCGCGGCGCTGGCGGCGTCCGGCATTGAGGCGAGCGTCGTCGCGGTCGCCACCGACATGGAGACGGTGTTCGCCCACCTCGCCGGCGGGGAGGCGGCATGAGGCCGGCCCTTGACCGGATCGGCGCGGTCACCGTCAAGGAGTTCCGCCACCTCGGCCGGGATCCCCGCTCGCTCGCGATGGTGCTGCTGCTGCCCGTCCTGATGATGCTGCTGTTCGGGTTCGCGATCAGTTTCGACGTCTCGCACCTGCCGACCGTGGTCGTCGACCACGACAAGACACCGGCCAGCCGCCAGTACCTGCGGGCCTACCAGGGCTCGCCGTTCTTCAGCATCGTCGAGTACGCCGACAGCACCGCCGAGGTCGAGCGGGCCTTCGAGTCGAACGGGGCACGCCTCGGTGTAATCGTCCCGGCCGGCTTCGGACGCGCCCTCGCCGCCGGCACCCCCGCCGAGGTCGGCGTCCTGATCGACGGCACCGAGCCGAACTCGGCGAGGATCGCACAGGCCTACGCCACCGCGCTGAACCTGCTGGAAGGTCAGAGGATGACCCTCGGCTGGGCGGACAGCCAGGGGTACGACCTGGCCTCCTCCGGCACCCTCGAGGCGCGGGTGCGGACCTGGTACAACCCCGAGCGACGCTCCGCGGTCTTCCTGGTCCCCGGCCTGATGGTGGTCATCATCGCCATCGTCACCGTGCAGCAGACCGCGCTCAGCCTCGTCCGCGAGCGTGACCTTGGCACCGCCGACCAGCTCACGGTCAGCCCGATCCGGATGCCGGAGCTGATGGTCGGCAAGCTGCTGCCCTGGACGCTGCTGGCCTTCCTCGACGTCGCGGTGATCACCGCCGTCGCGGTGTGGCTGTTCCGGGTACCGCTGCGCGGCGAGCCGTTGCTGCTCGCCGCCGGGGCCGCGCTCTTCGTGTTCTGCTGCCTCGGCATGGGGTTGGTCATCTCGGCGGTCGCCCCCAGCCTGGACGTGGCCAACATCGCCGCGCTGATGGTGGCCTTCCTGCCGTCCTTCATCCTGTCCGGCTTCGTCTTCCCGCTCGACCAGATCCCGACCGTGCTGGAGTGGGTGAGCCTGCTGTTCCCGGCCCGCTACATGATCGAGATCTCGCGCGGCATCTTCCTCAAGGACACCGGGTGGTCGGAGCTGTGGCCGCAGTTCGCCGCGCTCGGCGGGTACGCGGTGGTCATGCTCGCCGTCGCGTCCGTCCTCTACGCGAGGAGGGCGCGATGAACCCGCGCCGCGTCCGGACCCTGATCCGCAAGGAGTTCCTGCAGCTGCGTCGCGACCCGCTGCTGATCCGGTTGCTGATGCTGATGCCGGTGCTGCAACTGCTGCTGTTCGGCTATGTCGTCGCCGTCGACGTCACGTCGATCAGCACCGCCGTCGTCGACCTCGACCGGTCGGCGACCTCGCGGGCCCTCACCAACTCCTTCGAGGGTTCCGGGTACTTCCAGATCACCAGCCGGCCGGCCAGCGAGGCTGAGCTGGAACCGCTGCTGGACGCGGGGGCGGTCAAGGTCGCGGTCGTCATCCCGGAGGGCACCCAGGCCGCCCTGCTGGAGGGCCGCAGCGCCGGGGTCGGGATCATCGTGGACGGCTCCGACTCCCAGATCTCGTCGATCGCCACCGGCTACGCAGCCCAGGTCGTGCTTCGGGCCAACAGCGACCGGGTCGGAATGCCGGACGGGGTGAGCGCGCCGGGGATCGACGCCCGGGTCCGCGTGCTCTACAACCCGACCCTCGACCCGATCAACACGATGATCCCCGGCCTGATCGCGATCATCGTGATGATCTCGCTGTCGGCGATCATGTCGCAGGCCGTGGTCAGGGAGCGGGAGTCCGGGACGCTGGAGCAGCTCTTCGTGACCCCCATCCGCCCGGGCGAGTACATCGTCGGGAAGGTCACTCCCTACGCCGTGCTGGCGCTGGCGCAGATGGGGCTGGTCGCCCTGGTCGGGATGGGCTGGTTCGGGGTGCAGTTCCGCGGCAACATCTGGATCGTCGCGCTGGGGCTCGGGCTGTTCCTGCTGGTCTCGATCGGGCTGGGGTTGCTGGTCTCGCTGATCGCCCGCACCCGTTCCCAGGCGATCCAGACCGTGTTGTTCCTGATGATGCCGATGATGGTGCTGTCCGGCTTCATCTTCCCGATCGAGTCGATGCCCGAGGTGATCCAGCCGCTCAGCCAGTTGCTGCCGGTGACCCACGTGCTGGTGGTGCTGAAGGCGTCCTTCCTGAAGGACAGCACCCTGGCCGACCTCGCCTGGCCCCTGCTGGCGCTGGCCGGGTTCGCCGTCGTGATCTTCGGCTGGGCCGTGCTGGCCACCCGTCGCCGCCTCACCGAGTAGGAGCCCGATGCGCCACGAGACCCCCTCCCCCGAGCCGGACGCCGCGATCTGCGTCCGCGGCCTGGAGCGCCGCTTCGGCGACTTCACCGCGGTCGCAGGGATCGACCTCGACGTGCCGCGCGGGGAGGTCTTCGGCTTCCTCGGGCCGAACGGCTCGGGCAAGACCACCACGATCCGGATGCTCACCGGGAGCCTGGCACCGTCGGCGGGGCGGGCCTGGGTGCTGGGCGAGGACGTCGCCACGAACGCCGAACGCATCCGTCCCCGGATCGGCTACATGTCGCAGAAGTTCTCGCTCTTCGAGGACCTCACGGTGGCGGAGAACCTCACGTTCTACGCCTCGGTCTACGGCCTGTCGCCCGCCGCGTTCGCCGAGCGCCGCGAGTACATAGTGGCGATGGCCGGGCTGCAGGGACGCGAGGATGAGCTCACCCGCAACCTCTCGGTCGGCTGGCGGCAGCGGCTGGCGCTGGGCACGGCGACCATCCACTCCCCCCAACTGCTCTTCCTCGACGAGCCGACGTCCGGGGTCGACCCGGTGGCGCGGCGCCAGTTCTGGGACCTGCTGTACGAGCTGGCGGCGTCCGGGGTGACGC
>JAEYNS010000201.1 GCA_023412435.1 Actinomycetes bacterium
CGGGCTCGTTGAGATAGCCCAGCATCAGGGTCGGACCGGTGACGCAGAGCTCCCCGTCCTCGCCGTAGGGCACCTCCTCGCCGGCCGGATCGACGACCTTCAGCCGCACCCCGGGGATCGGGATGCCGATCGAGTCCTCGCGGTACTGGTCGGGCGGCGACAGCGTGCAGGCCGTGACGCACTCGGTCAGGCCGTAGCCCTCCATCAGCTCGACCTTGCTGCCCTGCGCCTTGAGGACCTGGTCGAACCGGCGCTTCAGCGAGCTGGTCAGCGAGTCGCCGCCGCAGAACGCGCCCCGCAGCTTCTCGAAGGACACCTTGCCGAACTTCGGGTGGGCCAGCAGGGCCTGGTACAGGGTCGGCACGCCCGCGATGAAGGACGGCGAGTACTTGATCAGGTTGTCGATGTAGATCGCGGCGCTGAACTCCGGCACCAGGATCGAGAAGCCGCCCGCGGTGAGCGGGGTGTGGACACACAGGCCGAGACCGAAGCCGTGGAACACCGGCAGGATCGCCAGCACGCTCTCCCCGGGCCGGATCCCTGTGATCGCCTTCATCGCCACCGCCAGCGCGGTGAAGTTGGTCGAGGACAGCTCGATCCCCTTGGGCAGGTTCGTGGTGCCGCCGCTGAACAGGACGACGGCGCCGGTCCCCGGGTCCACAGCCCTGGTGTACGGCGCCGGCGCGGCGGCGGCCGCCATGAAGTCGCGCCACGGCAGGATCCGCGGGTCGTCGGTGGGCACCGGGTCGATCTTGCGGCCCCGGGTGATGTTGAAGCCGAACCGCTTGGCGTGCGAGAGGTAGTCGGAGAATCTGGCGATCACCAGCTTCTCGATGTCGGTGTGGTCCAGCACCTCGCGGAAGCGTCCGTAGAACATGTCGACGGTGACAGCCCAGCGGCTGCCGGTCTCGTTGACGTAGTGCTGCAGCTCGACGGGGGAGGACAGCGGGTGGGTCATCACGGCCCTGGCACCGAGCTTGTTCAGGGCGTAGAACATGATGACGGCGTTGGGCACGTTCGGCATCGAGATCGTCACCGAGTCGCCCGCCCGGATCCCGTGCGCTCCGAACGCCGCGGCGCACCGGTCGACCTCGGTCAGGAAGGCCTCGTACGAGATCCGGCGGCCGAGGTAGATCAGCGCGGTGTGCCTCGGCCAGGTGGCGGCGGCCTCGGCGACCGCCTCGTACATGGTCTGGTCGGGGATCTCGACATCGGCAGGCAGGTCCCCGTAGAACCTCGTCCAGGGCCGGTCGGTCATGGTGTCGCTGCCTGGTTCAGCTGCCGCAGTCGGTCCGGGTTCGCGAGGTAGTCGGACAGCCGCTCCAGGGCGCGGGCGTCCTGGTAGCCGTCCGCGACGCGTTCGTCGAAGGCGATCCGCAGCTCGGCCATCCGCTTGACCGCCGGCTTGCCGTCCTCGCCGACGCAGACGGCAGGCTTCACCTCGCCGATCGTGACGAACAGGCTGCAGGTCCCCCACTCGAACAGGTGGTGGTAGGCGGCGCCCATCCCCACCGAGCCCAGGTTGGCCACCATCGCGCTGCAGCGCATCGAGTCGATGCCGCGCAGGAAGCCGGGGGTGTCGACGTAGAAGTCCCACCACTCGAGCAGCTTGATGGCAACCCGCAACAGGCTGCGCGGCAGCCGCATGAACAGCTCGATGAGCTTGTCGTCATCCTTGGCGTGGCCGTCCTTCACGACCCTGATCTCGCCGCGCAGCTTGCGCAGGACGGTGTCGGCGTCGTCGGTCGGCCTGATCCGGACGAGGATCATGGTCTCCTCGGCCTCGTCGGTGTAGGCGCGGCGGGCGGCGAAGGAGAGCACGACGTCGTGGCGCTGGTACAGCCGGCGCCCGATGATGTAGCGGTTCAGCGTCGGCCGCTCGCGCAGGATCCGGACCAGAGCGAGCATGAAGGCCTCGAAGATGGAGATCTCCTGGTCGGTGCCCTTGTGCTCCTCGATCCAGGCCAGCAGGGGTTCGGCGTCGAAGGCGACCGGGTAGTAGGCGATCGACTCGTTCCGTCCCTTCATCAGGTACGGGAAGATCGCCTTGAAACCCCGTCCGAGGTCGACCCGGGACGCGTCATAGCGGTCACCCCGCCGGCGCGCGTGTGTGCTCATCGTTGACAACACCCTGCTCTCGACAATCCGCGACGCGGGAGCCGGTACCCGTCCGACGGCGTCGTGGGGGCAGGCCGGTCCGCGTCACCGGCAACCTAGTACGACAACCATCCGCCCGCTACCGATTCCGGCGGATGCGGCGAACCTGCGCACCGGGAACCCGTCCGGCGACGGGCGCATCGGCCTAGAGTCGAGACGTGCGGACAGCGGACCGCGTCGACGACGCCGTGCTGGACTGGCTGCTGGCCGGGGACACCGCCGTGCAGTACCAGGTGCGTCGTGACCTGCTGGACGACGACCGGCCCGAACTGCGCCAGCGGGTGGCCGACGACGGGGACGCGGCGGTCCTGCTGGCCGCCAGGGGACCGTCGGGCCACTGGGGCCGTGGCTTCTACCAACCGAAGTGGACCTGCAGCCACTATGCGCTCCTGGAACTGCGCGACCTCCAGCTGGCACGGGACCACCCGTCCTGCCGCGAGACCGTCGCCCTGGTGGCGCGGGAGAAGTCCCCCGACGGCGGGGTGAACCCGAGTGGACACGTCCGCCGGTCCGATGTCTGCATCAACGGCATGTTCCTGGCCTACGCCTGCCACTTCGACGCCGACGAGGCCGAGCTGACCAGCGTGGTCGACATGGTCCTCGGCCAGCAGCTGGCCGATGGCGGGTTCAACTGCCACTCCAGCCGCTCCGGCGCCCGGGTGTCCTCGGTGCACACCACCAGCAGCGTGATCGACGGGTTCGCCGAGTACCTGCAGCGGGGCTACTCCCACCGGTCCGCCGAGGTGGGGGCCGCGCTCTCCGCGGCCGCCGAAACGCTGCTGGCCCGGCGGCTGTACCAGCGCCGCAGCGACGGGGAGCCGATCCGGGACGAGTTCACCCGGCTGCACCACCCCACTCGCTGGTACTTCGACCTGCTGCGGGGCCTTGAGGTGGTGCGGGCGGCGGGGATCGCGGCCGACCCGCGGCTGGCAGACGCGCTCGACGTGCTCCAGCGACGGCGCCGGCCGGACGGCCGCTGGGCGGCCACCAGCCAGTACCCGGGCGAGACCCAGCTCGCCTATCCGCGGGCGGGCGAGCCGAACCGCTGGGTGACGC
>JAEYNS010000250.1 GCA_023412435.1 Actinomycetes bacterium
GTTGTAGCCCAGCAGGACGGGGGCGTCCGTGCCCACTGCCGCGGCGATCGGACCGCTCCCCTCCGCAACCGGACGGACGCCCTGCGGCGCCTCGACCCGGTCGTCGCAGTCCAGCAGGGTGACGGGCAGCACGTCGACCAGCGGCGTCCGGGCGAAGTTGGCCCTGGCCTGGAAACCCTGGAAGCTGAGGTAGCCGCCGGCCATCATCAGCCCGCCGCCACCGCGGACGTAGTCGACCAGCATCGCCAGCCGGTTCGGCATCGACCTGCCGTGCACCCAGGTCGCGGGCGGCAGCAGGAACGAGTTCGCGCCGATGTCGGACAAGATGACGGCGTCGTAGCCGGCCAGCTCCTCGACGGTGCCGGGGAACTTCTCCGGCACGTCGTGGGCGTACAGCTGCTCGATCGTCACCCCCTGCGAGGCGGCGGCGGCGATGAAGGCGTCCGCACCGGTCTCGAACACCGTCGAGGTGAAGCTGTCGAAGCCCTTGAAGTGGGTCGACTGCGAGATCCACGACTCGCCGGCCAGCAGAATCCGTGTCATGAGTGCCTCCCTGGCGTCCGTAGCGGGTCAGTACGCGAGGCCGCGGGGGGACGGGCCGAGCGGCGGCACCGACGGGTCGGGCACCTGGAAGCCGTTGGCCTTGTACGCCTCGTAGTCGAAGTCCTCGCACTCCTGGAAGCCGCGCAGGTGGTACTCGTAGAACCCGTCCCAGTCCTCGTAGCCGTCGCCGAGGGAGGACTCGAGGAAGGCGTCAGCCATTCCCTTCGCCAGGTGCGGGCCGGTCCAGAAGGCGCCCATCGCCAGCAGGTTGGCGCCGTTGGCGGTGGCTGCCCGCTTCGCCGCCGGCAGCGTCTCGGCGACCGCGGCGTGGACGTGCGGCAGCTTCGAGGCGGCGATGTGGATGCCCATCCCGGTCCCGCAGAAGGCCAGCGCCTTCTCGTACTCGCCCTCGGCGATCCTGGACGCGACCAGGAACCCGGCACGGTGGTACATCGGCGCGGTGGCCAGGTCGGGGGTGACGTCCTCGACCGTCCAGCCCCGCTCGATCAGGTGGGCCTTCACGGCCTCCTTCAGCGGGAAGCCGGCGAAGTCGGCGCCGACGACGACGAACCGGTCCTTGGCGGTCTTCATGCGTGTTCCTTTCTCCTGAGCCGTCGAAGGAGCGACCCGTCCTTCGAGAAGTAGTCAGCGGCCATCACGGCCAGCAGGACGCCGCCCCAGATCAGGGGACGGTAGAAGTTGCTGATCTCGGGGAACATGTTCAGCCCCGAGGACAGGATCTGCAGGATGACGACGGCGAGCACGACGCCCAGCAGCCGGCCGCGTCCGCCGTTGGGGTTGACCCCGCCGAGCACCACGATCAGGACGGTCAGCAGCGTGTAGGTCGAGCCGTAGGCGGCCTGGGCCGAGTTGTAGTTGGCCAGCATCACCAGGCCGCCGAGCGAGGCGAGGACACCGGAGAACAGGTACGTCTTCACCAGCAGCGCCGTGCTGTTGAGCCCGCTCAGGCCGGCCGCTGTCGCGTTCGTCCCCAGCATCAGGATCTTCTTGCCGAAGGCGGTCTTGGTGAGGACGAGGCCGACGACGATCGCCGCGACGGTGAACACCAGCAGCGGCACCGGAATGACGCCGAAGACCTTGCCCGCGAAGACCTCACCGAAGGCCGGCGGCAGGCCGGAGACCGGCTTGCCCCCGGTGATGATGATCGCGATCCCCGTGAACAGCTCGAGCGTGCCGAGGGTGACGAGGATCGGCGGGATGTTCGCCTTGGCGACGAGCAGGCCGTTCACGATCCCGGCCAGCGCCCCGGCGGCCAGCGCGAAGGCGATCGCCACCGCGATGGCGAAGGCCACCTGCCCGCCGCTGGCCCCCTCGGGGGTGAGCGAGAGCATCAGCACCGCCGACCCGATGGCGGTCATGTTGGCGATGCCGACCACCGACAGGTCGATGCCTGCGGTCATCATCGTCAGCATCACGCCGAGCGCGAGCAGGCCGAACTCGGGGAACTGGATCGCCATCGACTGCCAGGTCCGCAGGCTGAGGAAGCTGCTGGTCTTGACGATCAGGAAGAAGGTGAGGATCGCGATCAGCATCACCACCAGCCGGGTGATGTGCCGGTCGTTGGTCAGTGCCCTGAGGACCGGCGCCTTGGCGAAGTTCGTTGTGCTCATGTCCTGCCCCTTCACAGCGCCGCGCGCAGTCTGCTGCCGGCCTTCTTCACCTGATAGGCGGAGATGCCGGTTCCGACGATGATCAACAGGCCGAGGGAGAAGCCCTGCCAGAAGGTCGGGATGCCCATCAGGATCATCGAGTTCTGGACGATGGTGATCAGCAGGGTGCCCAGCATGACGCCGGTCAGCGACCCGGTGCCGCCGGTGATCGCGGTGCCGCCCAGCCCCACCGCTGCGATCACCATCATCTCCATGCCCAGCAGGTTCGTGGGATGCATCTGGCCCATCATCGAGGCGCGGATCAGGCCCGCCATGGCGGCGATCACGCCGACCAGGACGTAGAGCCAGAACTTGATCTTGCGCACCTTGAAGCCGGCCCGGGCGGCGGCGCTCTCGTCGCCGCCGATCGCGAAGATGCCGCGTCCGAACATGGTGTAGCGGGTCAGGACGAAGGCGAGCGCCAGGACGCCGACCAGCACGAGGAAGGACACCGGCATGTTCGAGGTCAGCCCCGACTCGGGGTTCCTGGCGACGAACAGCACCGCGGTGCCGAAGTCGTTCATCGCCGGCGGCAGGTTCGGGATCTGCACCGAGCTGAGCACCCCCTGCATGACGCCGGAGAAGACGCTGGCGGTGCCCAGCGTGATGATCAGCGTCGGCAGCGCGAGCCGGGCGGTGAACAGGCCGTTGAAGGCGCCGAGCAGCGCGCCCAGCGCCATCGCCATCAGGAAGGGCAGCCAGATCCCGCCGGTGTAGTTGTTGTCGACCAGGAAGCGGGTGGTGGCGTAGACCGCCAGCGAGGCCAGCGCCGGGAAGGACACGTCGATGCCGCCGGAGACGATGACCAGATAGGCGCCGATCGCGAACAGGCCGGGCACGACCATCGCGTTGGCGATGTCGACCAGGTTGTTGACGGTGAAGAACTGGCCGCTCCGGGCCTGGATGATGATCCCGAGGGCGAGGATCACCAGGAAGACGTAGAACTCGTTGGAGCGGACGGCCTTGGCCAGGAACTTCTTCATGACAGCTCTCCTGCGACGTCTTCACTCGTCATCAGCGCGGCGAGTTCGGCTTCCGTGGTGGCGGCCGGGTCGACCTCGGCGACGATCCGTCCGGACTTCATCAGCAGGATCCGGTTGCAGTTGCTGATCACCTCGGGGATGTCGTCGGAGATCACGATCACCGCCATGCCCTCCCGGGCGAGCTCCTGCAGCACCTTGTGGATGTCGTGCTTCGAGCCGATGTCGACGCCGACGGTGGGGCCGTTGAGGATCAGGATGTCCGGCCTGGTGGCCAGCCACTTGGCCAGCACGATCCGTTGCTGATTGCCGCCGGAGAGGGTGTTGGCGGGGTTCTCCTGGTCGGGGGTGGCGATCCGCAGCTCATCGATCCAGCGCTGGGCCTCGGCGCGCTTGCGGTCGTCGTGGTAGATGCCGCCGGCGACCGCGACGTTGTCGATCTCGGCGATCACGATGTTGTCGCCGATGGAGCGGTCAAGGAACAGTCCCTCGGTGAGCCGGTCCTCGGGGACGTAGCCGATGCCGGCCTCGATCGCATCGCGGACGTGCCGGAAGCTGACCGGCTTGCCCTTGACGAGCAGTTCGCCGGAGTCGGCGCGCAGGGCGCCGAACAGCGTGAGGGCCAGCTCGGTCCGTCCGGAGCCGAGCAGGCCGGTGATGCCGAGGATCTCCCCGCCCCGCAGGCTGAAGCTGACGTCCTCGAAGCCGCCGGTGACGCCGAGCGCCCTGGCCTCCAGCACCGGCTCGTCCGACGCGTTCTGCAGCGTGAAGTGGGAGTCCTCGAACTCGCGTCCGGTCATGAAGTAGGAGAACGTGCGGCGGTCGAGCTCCTCGGGCAGGCAGGTGGCGGCCACCTCGCCGTTGCGCAGGATCGTGAACCGCTCGCTGATCTCGAAGACCTCCTCCAGCTTGTGGCTGACGAAGAGGGTGGAGATGCCGCGCGCCTTGAGGTCGAGGATGATCCGGAAGAGCCCGTCGACCTCCTTCCTGGTGAGCGCGGTGGTCGGCTCGTCCATGATGATGAGCTTCGCGTCGTGCATCAGGGCCCGGCAGATCGCGATCAGCTGCCGGTCGGCCACCGACAGCGTGCCGACCCTGGCGTCGAGGTCGACCTTGAAGTCGATCTGGGCGATGGCGCGTTCGGCCACCTCGCGGAAGCGGCGCCAGTTGACCAGCTTGCGCTTGGCGGCGAGCTCGGAGGTGAGGGCCAGGTTCTCCATCACGGTGAGGTTCGGGAACACCGAGAAGTCCTGGTAGATGACCTGGACGCCGCCGAGGATCGCCTCGATCGGGGCGAGCCTGGAGTGTTCGACGCCGTTGAGCTCGATGGTGCCCTCGTCGGGGGTGTAGACGCCCGAGATGACCTTGATCAGGGTCGACTTGCCGGAGCCGTTCTCGCCTGCGAGGCAGTGGATCTCGCCGGGACGTATCTCCAGGTCGACCGATTTGAGGGCCTTCACCCCTGCGAAGGACTTCGTCACTCCGCGTACTGCGATGACGTGGTCGGTCACCGGTTCCCGTCCTTTCCCTCCCGCTGCGCCGGGGGTGGGAGCAGCGGGAGGGCGTGGTGCCCTCCCGCTGCCTTGTGATCAATCAGAAGCCGAAGCTGTCGACGTTGTCCTTGTTGATGACAACCCAGCCGTTGCCCTCGAGCACCTTGTCGGAGCCCTCGGCGAACTTCATGGCCTCGTAGCCCTTGACCTTGAGGTCGACCGGGGCGGTGATGTCCTCGCCGGCCAGGATCTTGCGGGCCAGCTCGGCCATGGCGTAGCCGGCGTCAGCCGGATCCCACAGCGTCAGCGCGGAGACCGAGCCGTCGACGAGGATCTGCTTGTTGGCGGCCGGCATGCCGGTCCCTGCGGTGAAGACCTTGCCCTTCAGGCCCAGTTCCTCGATCGCCCGGGCGACACCGGGAGCGTCGAAGGACGAGGTGCCCATGATGCCCTTGAGGTCGGGGTACTTCTTCAGCAGCTCCTTGGCGGTCTGGTACGCGACCTCGCCGTCGTCCTGCGACTCCACCCGGGGCTCGGCCTCGAGCAGCTTCATGTTCGGGTACTTCTCCTTCTGGAAGGCGACGCCACCGTCGGCCCACTCGTTGTGGGAGGCGTTGGTCACGTGCCCGACCATGGTGGTGTAGGTGCCCTCGCCGCCCATGGCCTCAGCCAGGTTCTCCATGATGAAGGCGCCGTAGTCGGAGTTGTTGAAGGCCTCGATGTCGTACATCGTGTTCTGCTGGCTGGCGCCCTCGTGGGTCACCACGACGATCCCGGCGTCCATGGCTTCCTTCAGGACGGTCTCCAGCGCGCCCGGATCGACCGGCACGACGGCGATCGCGTCCACCTCCTGGGCGATCAGGTCCTGGATGACCTGGGCCTGCATGGTGGCGTCGGTCTCGGCCGGGCCCTTCTGGAAGACGTTGAGGCCGGTGTCGGCGGCGTACTTCTTGACGCCCTCCTCCATCCGGACGAA
>JAEYNS010000045.1 GCA_023412435.1 Actinomycetes bacterium
GGTCACGACCAGTCGCGGGCTGGGCGTCGCCGTCCGGGTGGCCGACTGCCTGCCGGTGTTGCTCGCGGACCCGGAGGGCGGCGTGGTCGCGGCCGCCCATGCCGGTCGGGTGGGCCTCGCCGCCGGCGTGCTCCCCGCAACCCTGGCTGCGATGGCCTCGCTGGGCGCCGGTCGGGTGACCGCCTGGATCGGCCCCCACATCTGCGGGCGGTGCTACGAGGTGCCGGCCGCGATGCGCGCCGAGTTGGCCGCCGGACTGCCGGGCGCCTGGTCGACCACCGCGTGGGGGACCCCGGCGCTCGACCTCGGGGAGGCGGCGGCCCGGCAGCTGTCCGACGCCGGGTGCCGGGTCGTCCGGCTCGACCCCTGCACCCGCGAGACAGCCACTCTGCACTCCTACCGGCGCGACGGAGCCGGTTCCGGCAGGCAGGCCGGCATCATCTGGCTGCCGGCGTGACCCGGGCCTAACGGCGCGGTGGTGGGGTCTTCTCCCGACCCAACAGGCTCCTGATGAACGTCATCACGGCGTGAACTATGGGACCGATCATGGCGGACTCCTCCCGCGGTGCTTGTGCACCCCTTCGCCAGTTGCCGGATCGTAGCAGGGGGACTTGCTCCGCCCTGCCGGGCTGCCGCGTGTCGTCCCGGCGCGCTCCTGCTACCCGGTTAGCCTTGGCGCAGAGTCTGTGACGAGGGGCGTGAGATGGCTGACCGGTTGAAGAAGGCAGCGGTGTGGCTGGGTCTGGTGTCGGACCACGACTACACCGAGGCCGACCAGGGCATCGAGGACATCACCGAGGAGGTGACCCCCCGCGGCTCTGCGGCCCCTGCCACGGTGACCGAGCTCGAGAGCCGTCGCCCCGTCCAGCCGACCCCCAAGGTGGCCGACCTGAGCCGGATCATCACCGTCCACCCGCGCACCTACAACGAGGCGCGCACCATCGGGGAGAACTTCCGGGACGGCATCCCCGTCATCATGAACCTCTCCGACATGGAGGACGCCGACGCCAAGCGGCTGGTCGACTTCGCCGCCGGCCTCATCTTTGGCCTGCATGGCAGGATCGAACGCATCACCAGCAAGGTGTTCCTGTTGTCACCGCAGAACGTCAACGTGGCTGCGGAGGACAAGGAGCGGATAGCGGGTGGTTTCTTCAACCAGTCGTGAGCAGGGGGAGGCCCGGCAGGCATGGGTACGGTTCTGGGCTTCGTGATCTGGCTCTACCTGATGGTCCTCACCGTGCGCGCCGTGCTCTCGGTGGTCCCCCTGCTGATCCGGGACTGGCAGCCCCGCGGCTGGCTGCTGGTGATCGCCGAACTCGTGTACACGCTCACCGATCCACCGCTGCGCTGGCTGCGCCGGGTGGTCCCGCCGGTACGGGTCGGCGGGGTGCAGTGGGACCTCGGCTTCCTCGTGCTGTTCCTCGTGCTCTCGATGGCAATGCGGGTTGTGCCCGCGGTGTTGTAGCAAGCTCCCAACCCGTACTTGAGAGTCGGGGCGTGGACCCTGAGAACTTCTTGGACTGCTGGACAGCCCTGCACTAGCCTGAAAGCCGAATCGCCCGCCGGCCACCGGTCGACGCGACAGCAACGATCATGAGGTGCACGATGACCCTGACCCTCGAGCAGGTCCGACAGACCCGCTTCCACCTGGCTCGCCGCAACGGCTACGAGCCTGTCGACGTCGACAACTTCGTCGACAAGGTCGAGGCGACCCTCTCCCAGCTGACGGAGGAGAACGAGACCCTCAGGCAGCAGGTCGATGCGCTCAGCTCCAGCGAGCCGTCGAGCATCTTCGTGCCCAGCGACTCCGGCGACAGCGACGGTCTGCGCCAGGAGTTGCAGGCCCGCCAGGGCGAGCTGGACGCGGCCCGCGGCGAACTGGACGCGCTGCGCGCGGAACTGCGCGACCGGAGTGAGGAGCTTGAGCGGCTGCAGGCCGAACTGGCAGCCCGCAGCCGTGAGGTCGACGCGCTGAACGCCGACGCCGCCCGACTCCAGCCTCCTGCCGAGTCCGACACCCCCAAGGCGTCCGTCGAGAACATCGTCGTCACCTCCTCGGCCGACGCCTCGCCCGCCGTGGCGCGGCTGCTGCAGATGGCGACCGAGCAGGCCGAGCGGCTGGTCGGCGAGTCCCACGTCGAGGCCCAGCGGCTGGTCGGGGAGGCCAGGGCCGAGGCCGAGACGGTCATCGACAACGCCAACAAGAAGGCCCACGAGACCCTGACCGACGCCCGGACCAGGGCCGACCGGATCGAGTCCGAGGCCCGGGTGAATGCCGAGCGCGTCACCTCCGAGGCGCTCAGCCGCTCCGAGGCGGTCAATGCTGAGGCGGAACGGCGCCGCGAGGAACTGTTCACCCAGCTCGAGCAGGATCGCGACGTGCTGCGGGCCAAGGTGGACAAGCTGCGCCAGTTCGAGAGCAGCTTCCGGTCCAACCTCACCGCCCAGCTGCACAGCCACATCAAGTCGCTGGAGGACTCGGTCATCGAGCCCCAGGACACTCCGGAGATCCTCAACGAGCCGGCGACCCAGTCGCCGACCCCACGGCTGGACGCCCTGCTCGGGGAGTGACCCTCGACACCGTCGACCCGGAACGGCTCCCCGGTCGCCGCTGACGCGGCCCGGCCGGCTCCGATTTCAGCACCCCCGGCGCACCGCGCCGGGGGTGCCTCGCGATCGGGCCTCAGGTGATACTCTCCCTGCTCAAGCATCAGCAAGGAGCGGAGTTACATGGCAACCTCTCGCCGCAGCAACGCCGCGGAAGCGGCGCACGTGACCCCCGCGGCCTTCCCCGTGGCCGAGGGCGAGGACCCCTGGACCGAGGAAGAGGTCGAGGAGGTGCGGCAGGAGTTGCTGGCCGATATCAAGCGCATGGAGCGGGCGATCGAGGTCGCCGAGGCCGGCCTCGCCGACCTCTTCGAGGACGGCTCCGACGGCGCAGGGCGTGACCCGGCCGACGTCGGATCGTCCAACTTCGAACGCGACCAGGAGATGTCGCTGGCGCAGAACGCCCGCGACATGCTCGAGCAGGCCCAGCTGGCCTACCGGCTGTTCGAGTCCGGCCAGTACGGCCGGTGCGAGTCCTGCGGCAACCCGATCGGCAAGGATCGTCTGCAAGTGTTCCCGCGGGCGACGCTGTGCATCTCCTGCAAGCAGCGGGAGGAACGGCGATAACCGTTCAGGAAGGCACTGCCGCCCAGAGGTCGGTGCTGCGGCTGCGGGTGTTGGCGGTGGGTATCGCGGTGGTCGGCATCGTGCTCGACCAGGTCACCAAGACCCTGGCGATCGCCTACCTCGATCCCACGCGTCCGATCCCGCTGCTCGGCGGGCTGCTCAACCTGCTCCTGATCCGCAATCCGGGTGCCGCCTTCAGTATGGGCGAGGAATTCACCATCGTGCTGACCTGCATCGCGATCGCGGCGCTGGTGGCGGTCAGCGGGTGGTTGCTGCCCAGGGTGCGCCACCTGGGCTGGGCGGTGGGCACCGGCTGCCTGCTGGCAGGGATCGTCGGCAACCTGATCGACCGCCTCTTCCGCGAGCCCGGGCCGTTCCGCGGCCACGTCATCGACTTCCTGCAGTTGCCGTACTTCGCGATCTTCAACGTCGCCGACATGTTCATCACCGCCGCCGCGGTGATCGTGATCTGGTTGTCGCTGATCACCCAGGTGACGATGGCCGGGGTGAGCCTCAAGCGCGGCGATGGCTAGCGTCTGGCTGGTGCCCGACGGGCTGGACGGCGAGCGGGTCGACGCCGCGGCCGCCCGGATCACAGGGCTCACCCGCAGCCGGATCGAGGCGCTGATCGCCGAGGGTGCGGTGTGGCTCAACTCCCGTCCGGTCAGCAAGTCGGAACGGCTGCGGGCCGGCGACCTGCTCGAGGTCGAGATTCCCACCGAGCCGCGCCTGCAGGTGGTGCCCCGGGAGGTGGCGGGGATCGCGATCGTCCACGACGACGCCGACATCGTGGTGGTCGACAAGCCGGCTGGGGTCGCCGCGCACCCGAGCCTGGGCTGGGACGGGCCGTCGGTGGTCGAGCACCTCGCCGCCGCCGGGTTCCGGATCTCGACCTCGGGCGCCGCGGAGCGGCAGGGGGTGGTGCAGCGTCTCGACGTGGGCACGTCCGGCCTGATGGTGGTGGCCAAGCGCGACCCCGCCTACACCGCATTGAAGCGGGCCTTCAAGTCGCGGACGGTGCGCAAGGTGTACCACACCCTCGTCCAGGGCCACCCCGATCCGTTCGAGGGGACGATCGACGCCCCGATCGGACGCCATCCGGGTGCCGAGTACAAGATGGCAGTGGTGGCCGGCGGCCGGCACTCCGTCACCCACTACCGGATGCTGGAGGCCTTCACCGCGGTCACCCTGCTCGAGGTGCACCTGGAGACCGGCCGCACCCACCAGATCCGCGTCCACATGCAGGCGATCCGGCACCCCTGCGTGGGCGACCCGACCTACGGGGGCGATCCGGTGCTGGCTGCGCGGCTGGGGCTCGAGCGCCAATGGCTGCACGCCGTCGAGCTCGGGTTCACCCATCCCGGCAGCGGCGAATGGGTCGACTTCGTGTCGTCCTACCCCGACGACCTCGGGCGCGCGTTGGAGGCGGTGCGGGCTTAGGTTAGGGTCGTTGTCGTGCGTAGAGCGAAGATCGTGTGCACGATCGGACCGGCAACCGACTCCCCGGAGAAGATCGTCGAGTTGGTGCGGGCAGGCATGAACGTCGCCCGCCTGAACATGAGCCACGGCGACCACGTCCTGCATGCCAAGCGGGTGCAGTGGGTGCGGGACGCCGCCCGGATCGTCGGCCGTCCGGTCGGCATCTTCGCCGACCACCAGGGTCCGAAGATCCGGCTGGAGACCTTCGAGAACGGCGAGGCGTTCCTGGAGACCGGGGCCCGGTTCACCATTACGACAGAGGACGTGGTCGGTACCGCCGAGCGGGCCGGCACCACGCTGAAGACCCTCACCGCCGACGTCACCCCGGGCGAGCAGATCCTGATCAACGACGGCGCCATCGTGTTGCGCGCCCTCGAGGTCACCGACACCGACGTGGTCACCGAGGTGGTGGTCGGCGGTGTGGTGTCCGACCACAAGGGGATCAACCTGCCGGGGGTCGCGGTGAGCGTCCCCGCGCTCTCGGAGAAGGACGAGCGCGACCTGCGGTTCGCGCTGCGCCATGAGGTCGACATGGTCGCGCTGTCCTTCGTCCGCTCGCCCGAGGACATCGATCCGGTGCGGCGGGTGATGGAGGAGGAGGGCCGCAAGGTCCCCGTCATCGCCAAGCTCGAGAAGCCGCAGGCGATCGACAACCTGGGCGCCATCATCGACACCTTCGACGCGTTCATGGTCGCCCGGGGCGACCTCGGCGTGGAACTGCCGCTGGAGGACGTCCCGCTGGTCCAGAAGCGGATCATCGATGCCGCCCGGCGCTGGGCCAAGCCGGTGATCGTCGCGACCCAGATGCTGGAGTCGATGATCACCACCCACCGTCCGACCCGGGCGGAGGCGTCCGACGTCGCCAACGCGGTGGTGGACGGGGCGGACGCCGTCATGCTCTCGGGCGAGACGGCGGTGGGGGAGTACCCGATCGACTCGGTCAAGGTGATGGCCCGGATCATCCAGAAGACCGAGAAGGACGGCCTGGCCCAGATCCGGCGGCTGGATTGGGACCCCCACACCACCTCGGGGGTGATCTCGAAGGCCGCGATCGAGGTGGCCGAGCGTACCGGGGCGAAGTACCTGGCCGCGTTCACCATCTCCGGCGACACCCCGCACCGGCTCGCCCGGCTGCGTTCGGACGTCCCGATCATGGCGTTCACGCCGCTGCCGAGGACGGCGCAGGAACTGACGCTGGTCTGGGGCGTGCAGACCTACGTCACGCCGGAGTTCACCAACACCGACGCGATGGTGGAGTCCGTCCAGACGGCACTCACCGAGCTCGGCGAGGTCGGCGAGGGGGATGTCATCGTCATCGTCGCCGGC
Source organism: Actinomycetes bacterium (assembly GCA_023412435.1). Lineage (GTDB taxonomy): Bacteria > Actinomycetota > Actinomycetes > Propionibacteriales > Propionibacteriaceae > Propionicimonas. Next base: position 5,980 of record JAEYNS010000045.1, read on the forward strand.
AACCCCGGCCGGCTGGCGCACCAGACCAATTCCCTGCGGGTGTTCGAGGTCGGCGGCTCCCGCGCGTCACGGAGAGGCTAGGCATGCGGCTTGTGATCGGCGGGGACCACACCGCCATCGACCTGAAGAGGGCGGTCTTCGAGCACGTCCGGGAACGCGGCCACGACATCGTCGACCTCGGCGCCGAGACCGCCGAGCGCACCGACTACCCGGTCTGGGGCCGGCTGGTCGGCGAGGCCGTCGCCCGCGGCGACGCCGACGCGGGGATCGCGATCTGCGGCACAGGGGTCGGCATCTCGATCACCGCGAACAAGGTCAAGGGGGTCAGGGCGGCCTGCGTCAGCGAGCCGTACTCGGCCCAGATGGCCAAGCGGCACAACAACGCCAACGTGCTCGCCTTCGGCGCCCGGGTGGTCGGGGTCGACCTGGCCAAGATGATCGTGGACGCCTGGCTGGACGCCGACTTCGAGCAGGGCGGCCGGCACACCCACCGGGTCGAGCTGATCACCGAGGTCGACGAGCAC
>JAEYNS010000010.1 GCA_023412435.1 Actinomycetes bacterium
CGCTGGCGCTGGGCCAGGCCGCGTACCTGTTCAACTCCCGGTTCCTGCGCGAATCGAGCCTGCGCCGCGAGGCAGTCACCGGCAATCCGGTGGTGTGGGCGGTGGTCGCGGCGCTGGTCGTGCTGCAGCTGCTGTTCACCTACCTGCCGCTGCTCAACACCTGGTTCGGCTCGGCGCCGGTCGGCCTGCTGGGCTGGCTGGTGCCGCTGGCCTTCGCGGTTGCGGTGTTCGTCCTGATGGAGGGGGCGAAGGCGGCGCTGCGGGCGAGGGAGACCAGGTGAGCGCGCCGCTCGATGTGGTCTGCGGGGTGGTCGCCGGCGTGGTCGACGCCGAGGTGGTCTGGCGCGACGACCGGCACGTGGCCTTCCTCGACCACCGTCCGGTGTTCAAGGGGCACCTGCTGGTCTGCCCGGTCGAGCACGTCACCACGCTGCCCGAGCTTCCCGCCGAGCGGGTGGGTCCGCTGTTCCTGCTGGTGCAGCGGGTGGCCGCGGCGATGGTGTCGGGGCTGGGCGCCGACGGTTCCTTCACCGCGGTGAACACCGTGGTCAGCCAGTCGGTGCCGCACCTGCACGTGCACGTGGTGCCACGGTCGAAGGGGGACGGGCTGCGCGGCTTCTTCTGGCCGCGCACCAGGTACGCAGCAGGGGAGGCCGCCGACTACGCGGCCCGGTTGCGGGCGGCCCTCCGCCCCGACCAGGGCTGAGAGCTCGACCCCGCCGCTCACCTGTCGCGGTAGCGGCGGGCAGCGCTCATAGCCTCCCTGAGCTGGTCGGCGGTGAACCTGCCGACGTACGCCGGGGTGTCGCGCTGCAGTCGCCATCCCTCCGCGAGGGGTGAGACCTCCACGGGGTCGAACCCGAAGCTGTCGACCAGCGCGGCCACTGTGGCACGGGCCTCGGCGTCGTCGGCGACCACGGCGAGCGCCCGGCGTCCCGGGGTGCCGGCGGGCTGGCCGTGCGCGGTCAGGTGGGCGGCCATGATGTGGTTGAACGCCTTGACCACCTTCGACGTGGGCAGGTGGCGCTGCAGCAACTCCGACACCGTCGTGCTCTCGTCGTCGAGCTCGGGGATCTGCCCGTCGCGGGCCGGGTAGTAGTTGTTGGTGTCGACCACCACCTTGCCGGCGAGTTCCTCCACCGGCACCGTCCAGATCGCGCGCAGCGGGACGGTCACCACCGCGAGGTCGGCAGCGGCCGCCGCTTCGGCAGGAGACGCCGCCCTGGCGTGCGGCCCGAGTTCCTCGACCAGTCCGGCCAGGGTCTGGGGGCCACGGGAGTTGCTGAGCACCACGTCGTGGCCGGCGCGTACCGCCAGCCGGGCCAGTTGTGAGCCGATGTGGCCCGCGCCGATGAAGCCGATCGTCGTCATGCCGCTGCAACGGCTGCCCGCTCGCCGGCATTCCCCCGCCGGGCCGGACGGGTGACCCGGGCCACCCCTAGGCTGGCCGGGTGCGGATGGCATTCGTGGTGGCTGTGGCGGCGCTGGTGGCCGTGGTGGTGCTCACCCCCACCGTGCTGGCGATGGTCCGGGTGACGCGTCGCCGGGTCCGGGACGCCAGGGCGCCGCTGCGGCAGGCTGAAGCGGTGGTCGTCGCCAAGCGCACGGAGATCACCGGCGGGGGTCGCACTCCGGCCGACCAGTACTACTTCGCCACCTTCCAGTTCCCCGACGGCAGCCGCCTCGAACTGCGGGTGTCCGGACGGGAGTCGGGCCTGCTCGTCCCCGGTGACGAGGGCGACCTGCAGTGGCAGGGCAGCCGCTACCTCGGGTTCAGCCGCCAGATCCTGCGCTGAGCCGCGGGATTCGCGCCCGGTGTGAGGCTTCCTCCCGTAGTCGAGAGGAGAAGTCACAGCGAACGTCGGGGCGCCACCACCTCGGCTCTCGGGTTAGCGCGGTGCCGCGGCGGGGAATGGTGTGGCTGGGACGAGCGGGTCGTCCGGGGAAGGAGGACGACGTGAACGTCGATCGCGAGCACCAACTGGAGAGCCACCGCCGTCCGGCCGGGGCGGACGACGCGACGGTCGCCGCGGTGGGGAAGCTCTCCGAGGCGCTGGAGATGGTGGAGGAGGCGCGCGGCCACCTGTACGCCTTCCACCGGCTCACCGGCTCGGCCGACCTGACGCTGGGCGAGGCCGTCGACCTGCTGCGGGCGGCCGGCCACCCTGGCGCCGCGGACCTGCTGCAGCGCGAGCTGGTCGGTCGCAACGTCATCGAGGGACGCTGGACCTACCAGCTGGTGGAGGAGTACGACGACACCTACTGGGCGGAGTTCCGCCGGCTTGAGGCACGCTGCCGGCACGGGCTGCTGGCCGGGCGCCGGCACGTCCAGGAGGCCGAGATGAAGGAGGAGCGCCGCAGCCACGGCCGCCGGCACCACGAGGCGGTACCGGACGACAGCGGACCGCAGTCACCCACCCGCTGAGCCGGACGGGCCCCGCCCGGCGGACGAACGGCGGTCAGACCGTCCAGGTGTCGGGCCCCGTGACCAGCGACTGCAGGTCGGCCAGCCGCTGGCCGGCGTCCCCGGCGACGCTGACCTGCGACCGGGCGAGGTCGTCGTAGGTGGGGCGCTGCACGTCGCGGAAGATCCCGATCGGGGCGTTCATGATGGTGCCGGCGTCGGTCAGCCGGGACAGCTCGAAGGCCAGCGCGGGATCGGGCCGGTGGGCGTCGTGCACCAGGACCTGGTCGAGGCCGACCTCGGCCACCGGCGCCGCCCGCAGCGAGCCGTCCTGCGACCGGACGATGCCGAGGCTGCCGTCAGGGCCGAACACGATCGGCTCGCCGTGGCGCAGCGGGATCAGGCCCGAGTCGGGCCCCTTGAGGCCGTCGAAGGCGCCGTCGTTGAAGATCGGGCAGTTCTGGTTGATCTCGACCAGGGCCGCACCCCGGTGGCTGATCGCGGCGGTCAGCACCTCGGTGAGGTGGGCGCGGTGGGAGTCGACCGTCCTGGCCACGAAGGTGGCCTCGGCGCCGAGCGCCAGCGAGACCGGGTTGAACGGGGCGTCGACCGATCCGGCAGGGGTCGACTTGGTGCGCTTGCCCTGCTCGGAGGTGGGGGAGTACTGGCCCTTGGTGAGCCCGTAGATCCGGTTGTTGAACAGCATGATCGTGATGTTCACGTTCCGTCGCAGCGCGTGGATCAGATGGTTGCCGCCGATCGACAGCGCGTCGCCGTCGCCGGTCACCACCCACACCGCGAGGTCGTCGCGCGCCATCGCGATGCCGGTGGCGATCGCCGGGGCGCGGCCGTGGATGGAGTGCATGCCGTAGGAGTCGACGTAGTACGGGAAGCGCGACGAGCAGCCGATCCCGGAGATGATGACCGTGTTCTCCTTCGTGATGCCGAGCTGCGGCATCAGTCCCTGGAAGGTGGCGAGCACGGCGTAGTCGCCGCAGCCGGGACACCAGCGCACCTCCTGGTCGGAGGTGAAGTCCTTCCGGTTCAGCGGCGTCAGCGCCAGCGGCACCCCGGCCAGGCCGGAACCGTTGGCGGACCCGTGGGTCCGCGGGGTTGTCGTCATCGCTGCGACTCCTCGTCGATGATCGTCTCGAGGTCGGCGGCCAGTTCGGCCACCGAGATGGGCAGGCCGCGCACCCGCGAGTAGCTCTGGGCGTCGACCAGGTAGGTGGCGCGCAGCAGCATGGCGAGCTGGCCGAGGTTCATCTCGGGCACGACGATCCGCCGGTAGCTGCGCAGGACCTCGCCGAGGTTGGGCGGCAGCGGGTTCAGGTGCCGCAGGTGCAGGGTGGCGACGTCGCGTCCCTGCATCCGGACCCGGCGCGCGGCGGCCGAGATCGGCCCGTAGGTGGAGCCCCACCCGACCACGAGCACCTGGGCACGACCGGACGGGTCGTTGGCGGAGGCCGTCCGCAGCTCGTCGGCGATGCCGGCCACCTTGGCGGCCCGCAGCTTCACCATCTTCTCGTGGTTGGCCGGGTCGTAGGAGATCGCGCCGGTGCCGTCGGCCTTCTCCAGACCGCCGACCCTGTGCTCCAGCCCCGGGGTGCCGGGGATCGCCCAGGCGCGGGCCAGCTTGCCGTCGCGCTGGTACGGCAGGAAGGTGCCGTCCGGGCCGTTCGGCTCGGTGACGCAGCCCGGGTCGATCGACGGCAGGGTCGACAGGTCGGGGATCTGCCACGGTACCGCGCCGTTGGCCAGGTAGCCGTCGGACAGCAGGATCACGGGCGTGCGGTAGGTGATCGCGATCCTCGCCGCCTCGAAGGCGGCGTTGAAGCAGTCGGCCGGCGACTGGGCGGCGATCACCGGGACCGGCGCCTCGCCGTGACGGCCGTACAGGGCCTGGCCCAGGGCGGCCTGCTCGGTCTTGGTGGGCATCCCCGTGGACGGGCCGGCCCGCTGCACGTCGACGATCACCAGCGGGAGCTCGAGCATCACGGCCAGGCCGATGGTCTCCGACTTCAGCGCCATACCGGGCCCGGAGGTGACGGTGACGCCGAGCTGTCCGGCGAAGCTGGCCCCGAGCGCGGCGCCGATCGCGGCGATCTCGTCCTCGGCCTGGAAGGTGGTGACGCCGTACTGCTTGGCGGCGGCCAGGTTGTGCAGCACGTCGGAGGCGGGCGTGATCGGGTAGGCGCCGAGGAACAGCGGCAGCCCGGCGCG
>JAEYNS010000073.1 GCA_023412435.1 Actinomycetes bacterium
CCCCACGGCCCCGGGCCGCGGGCCGCAGGAGCCGACCACGTGTGTGCTGGCATCGCTCCCCCTCTGGCGGGATTCTCCGCGACCCGCGGGCCGTGGCGCTAGGGGCGGTCCACGCCCGCCGAAGCACCCGCGCCAGGGCCGGCCGCCCGCCACTCGGCGATCATCCGGTAGGCGATGGAGGTTCGGGCGGGAAGCGCGACCTCCCCCGCGGCGAGGGCGGTGGCCAGTTCCTCGCGGCTGAACCAGCGGGCCTGCTCGATCTCCGTGGTGTCGACGGTGAGGCTGGGGTCGGTGGCGCGCGCCCGGAACGCCACCATGACCGAGCGTGGGAACGGCCAGGGCTGCGAGCCGAGGTAGCGCACGTCGGTGACGCGCAGGCCGACCTCCTCGAGGACCTCCCGGTGCACGGCCTGCTCCAGCGACTCCCCCGCCTCGAGGAAGCCGGCGAACACCGACATCCGGCCGGGCGCCCAGACCGCCTGACGGCCCAGCAGCAGCCGATCGGTGGGGTCGGTGATGGCGACGATCACCGCGGGGTCGACCCGCGGGTAGGTCTCCCGGCCGCAGCCGGGGCAGCGCCGGGCAAGCCCTGCCCGGGCCACCTCGGTCGCTGTGGCGCAGGAACTACAGAAGCGGGCGACGTGGTGCCACCCGGCCAGTGCGGACGCACTGAAGGCAAGCTCGAGTTCGGCCTCGTCGAGCCCCTCCATGACCACCCGCAGCGGCTGGCCGTCCGGCAGCTCCGCGACCAGGTCGACGAAGATCGGGGTCCCGTCCAGCAGGCCGACGAGCAGCTGTCGGTCGGTGAGGGGGCCGGCGGGCGGACGGTAGCTCGGCGCCCCGTCCGACCAGGCGAGCGCGCCCTGGCCGGACATCGCGAGCACCCGCGCCGCCGGGTGTGCCCATTGCCGCGCCACCCAGGCGGGGTCGCCCCGCCGGTCCTCGGCGCGGTCCAGCTGACCCGGCGCGTCCCAGCTCGTCATGCGATCACGCTATGCCCGGCTCCGGCAGGTCGGCGACCAGCGCCACCAGGGTGTCGGGATCGGGGAGGTCCGGTGGTCGCACCACGGCGCCGGTGGGCACCTCGTAGAACACCGCATCGACCTCGTCGGGCGACACCCCCTGCAGGTCGGCCCACGCCTGCCGGTAGAAGGCGAGCTGCAGCGGATCGGACCTGCCCGCCCAGCCGGTCTTCCAGTCCACCACCTGGAAGCGGTAGCCCGCGGATCCGGGCAGCACGGCGTCGATCCGGCCGCGCACCAGGCGGCCGCCGAGCTGCATCGTGAACGGCACCTCGACCGCCAGCGGCACGGCATCGGCGTAGGGCCCGGCCAGGAAGGCCTCCCGCAGGTTCGCGTCCACCTCAGCCAGCTCGATCTCCAGGTCGTCGGCGAGCGCCGCCTGCGCGGCGAAGCGTTGCTCGAGCCAGCGGTGGAACCCTGTGCCGGCCCGCTGCTCGGCGCCGACCAGCCGCGGCATCGGTCTTACCAGTTCGGCGAGGTAGCCGCCGGGGTCCTGGCGAAGCCGCGCCAGCCCGGTCACCGACAGGTAGGGCGGAAGCACGAGCTGTCGCCGCCGGTCGGCGTCCGCCCTGGCCTGCGCCGTCAGCGCCTCACGCCAGCGGCGCCACCGACGCGCCTCAGCCGCCTCGTCGAGATCCGCGAGGGCGGGCGCGACCGGGACCCGCCGGACCAGCTCTGCCGCGTCCCGCCGGCGCTGCCACGCCGCCGAATCGTCGACCACCGGCCAGCGGGTCGCCACCTCGGTGAGGCTCAGCGGGTTCTCCGCGGACAGCTCAGGCGGGTCAGCCGCCGCCGAGGCGTGGCCGGAGAGCACCGCCAGGTAGTCGGAGCGGCGCCGCGGCCTGACCAGCTGGGCGTCCCAGGTGTGACTCGTGGCGTACAGCCGCCGGCGCGCCCTTGTCACCGCCACGTATGCGAGCCGGTCCTCGGCCTGGCGCTGGTCGGCGGTCAGCGCTGCCGCAAACTCCTTCACGGTCGTGTTGGTCGGCGGGCCGAGTTGCGGGACGGCGGAGGCGTCACCGCGCAGCGGGTTGGGGACGACGGCGGCGTTGCGCAGCCAGTTGCCGGTGACCCGGTCACTGGGGAAGACGTCGGCCGCGAGCGCGGGAAGGAATACGACGTCCCACTCCAGCCCCTTGGCGCGGTGGACGGTGAGCAGCTTGACGGAGTCGTCGTCGGAGATGACCGCCTGCTCCAGCCCGACGCCGTACTCCCGCTCGGCCTCGAACCAGGCGAGCAGGCCGGCCAACGACGCCTCGCCGTCGATCTCGCTGTACCCGGCGACGGCCTGCACGAAGGCGGCGAGCTGGGTGGCGTCACTGCCTTCGGCGAGCAATTCGACCTCAAGCCCGAGGGTGTCGATGACCCGCGCCGTGAGGTCGACCACGGATTCCGACGCCCAGCGGCGCAGCCCTGCGAACTCGGTGGCGAAGGCCGCGCAGCGGGCCCGGCCCGGCTCGCTGAGCCGAGCCTCCCCCGGCGCCTGGACCGCCTCGAGCAGGCTCGGCACCCTGGCCGAGTCGCTTCCGGACAGCAGGGCGACCAGCGCCTCCTCCAGCGGCGCGTCCCCGTCGCGCACGGGACGGCCGCAGAGCTGGACGGCGCGTCGTCCGAGCGCCTCCAGGTCGGCGATCCCGATCGCCCAGCGCGGCGAGGTCAGCAGCCGGACCAGGGCGGGGTTGTCCGCCGGTTCAGCCAGCAGCCTCAAGGTGGCGACCACCTCGGCGACCGCCGGCAGCTCCAGCAGCCCGCCCAGGCCGACGATCTCGGCGGGCACCTGTCGCTCCACCAGTTCGGCGTAGAGCGCACCGATCGCGGCGTTGCGCCGGGTCAGCACGGCGATGTCCGACCAGCGCCGCACCGCCCCGGTCTCGTGCTCGGCGACGATCCGGTCGGCGAGCCAGGCGACCTCCTGCGGCCAGGTGTCGAACTCCGCCACCTCGAGCATCGCAGGCGGGGTCCCGGGCGGGCAGACCAGGTCGAGGTCGAGCCCTGCGTCGGCCAGCACCGGGTCGGCCCGGATCGGCCCGGCCAGTTCGTTCGCTGCGTCGAGGATTCGCTGCCCGGAGCGCCGGTTGACGGTGAGCGCGAAGACCTGCGCCGGGGAGCCGTCGGCGGCGGGGAAGTCGGTGGCGAACCGCAGGATGTTGCTGGCCGCGGCGCCGCGCCAGGTGTAGATCGCCTGGCAGGGATCGCCCACAGCGGTGACCGGGTGCCCGCGACCGGTCGACGGGGCGGCCCCGGAGAACAGGCCGGAGAGCAGCCGGGACTGGGCCGCCGAGGTGTCCTGGTACTCGTCGAGCAGGACGACGGCGAACTCGTCGCGCAAGGCCTGCGAGACCCCCGGTACCTCGGTCGCGAGCCGGGCGGCCCACGCCATCTGGTCGGCGAACTCGACGAACCCTGACTGTTGCTTGAGTTCTTCGTAGCGGCCCACGAGGCTCGCCAGTTCCAGGCGTTCCTCCGCGACGGCGGCAGCCCGCGCCAGTTCGGCGTACATCCCGCCACGCCAGGTGGGAGCAGCCGCCAACTCGGCGAGGAAGCGCTCGGCGTGCCCCACCAGGTCGTCGGGCGAGACCAGGTGCGAACGCAGCTCACCGGCGAGTTCCACCAGCCGCTGGGTGACCGAGTCGGGGCGCAGCCGGGACAGGTGGCGCAGCGGGGCGGGCGGATCGGCGACCACCCTGGCGGCCAGCCGGAACCGGGCGGCGCCGGTGATCAGCCGGGCTCCCGGCTCGAGACCCAGCATCAGGCCGTGCTCGTTGACCAACCTGCCTGCGAAGGCGTCGTAGGTGAGGACGAGCTCCTCGCCGCCGTCAAAGGACTGCAGCCCGGCGCGGGCCAGGGCCGCCCTGACCCGTACCGACAGCTCCCCGGCCGCCTTGCGGGTGAAGGTCAGGCCCAGCACCTGGTCGGGACGCACAGCACCCGACCCGACCAGCCAGACCACCCGCGCCGCCATCACGGTGGTCTTGCCGGAGCCCGCTCCGGCGATGATCACCCCGGGGGCCAGCGGGGCGGCGATCGCTGCCAGCTGCTGGTCGGAGAACGGGACGCCGAGCAGGTCGGTGAGCTGGCCGGGGTCGCGCAGCCCGGCGCTCATCGCAACACCTGCTCCCCGCACCCGGAGGCGGGGCAGCTGTCGGCGAACGGGCAGCGGCGGCAGTGCGAGCCGGGCGCGGCGCGATAGCCGCCCTCCGCGACGACGGCCGCCGCCCTCGCGACCCGGTGGTGCACCCAGGTCGGATAGCCGTCCGAGCCGTCCTCGCCCGACAGGTGGGGGCGATCGGCCAACGGGTCCTGGGAGAGCTCGCGCGGCAGGCCTTCCCGACGGTCCGGCTGGCGCAGGTACACCACCGACGCCCCCGCCGAGCCCGTCGCCGGCCCGGTCAGCGCAGCGAAGGCGCCGCTGTCGACGGCGAGCTGGTAGATGCCGAGCTGGTCCATCCCTGCGACCTCGTCGCGGGTCGGCACCGTCCGTCCGGTCTTGAAGTCGACCACGGCGAGCCTGCCGTCCGGCGTGCGTTCGAGCCGGTCGACAGCCCCGGCCAGGGTGACCTGGCGGCCGTCCAGCTCCAGGTCGAACTGGAACGGCGCCTCGACCGCGGCCGGCTCGGGCCGGTGCTCGCGCCAGGCCAGGAACCGCTGCACCGACACCTCGGCCTCGACCCGCTCGACCGCCGACAGCCAGCCGGTGTCGAAGCGGAGGTGCCGCCACGCCGCGTCCAGGTGCCCTCCCACCGCGGCGTCGTCGAGCCCGCCGGTGCTGGCGTGCTGCACCAGCAGGTGGATCACCGATCCGAGTGAGGCGCCGACCGCCGGCGGGCCGTCGGCGTGGGCAGCGCGGCTCAGGAAGTACCGCCGTGGGCAGGTCAGCAGGGCGCTGACCTGGCTCGGGCTGAGCCGGATCGGCCCGTCGGCGGGCAGCGGCCCGCTGGACAGTTCCCTGACCCCCCACCACCGGGCGGGGTCGGCGAGCGGGACCAGCGGGCGGCCGTCGGGGAGCCGTTCGGCGGCCAGGGCGGCAAGGTTCGCCGCAGCGGTCAGCCGGCGGGACTCCCCCGCCCCGGGCGAGACCAGCACGCGGCGCAGCTCGCCGACCAGGGCGGGGAGGGTGACCGGGGGGCCGTCGGTCGGGTCTTCCGGCGCGACGCCGAGCTCGGCGAGGAAGCGGGACGGTTGGTTGGCCTCGCCCTCGGTGCCCGCAGTGGCCGTCACCACCAGCTCGTCGCGGGCCCGTCCGCAGGCGAGGAAGAAGAGCCGGCGCTCCTGGCTCAGCCGCTCCCTCGGATCGGGACGGGGGCCGATGCCGTCGCTGAGCAGGCGCTCCGGCTCGAGCAGCGCACTGACCTGACGGCCGGCGGGCCAACTGCCCTCCTGCACGCCTGCCACCACCACCAGCGCCCATTCCCGGCCTCGGGCACGGTGGGCGGTCAGCAACTGCACACCGCGGGCACCCGCCCGCGACTCCCGCTCCCTGTCGGCGGGGATCTGCTGGGCCGCCACCGCTTCCAGCAGCAGCCTGATGCCCGCGACACCGCTGCCGGTCGTCTCGGCGGCGAGCTCGAAGAAGGCCGCCACCGCATCCAGGTCGCGGTCCGCCTGCCTGCCGGCGGGGCCGCCCGCGAGCGCCTCGGCCCGCAGCCGGGCCGGCCAGCGCG
>JAEYNS010000103.1 GCA_023412435.1 Actinomycetes bacterium
CGGGTAGGCTGCCTGCACTCCCGACCGAAGGACGCCCGTGCTCTCCCCTGCCATCGCGCTGCTCGACAGGTTGCCCGCCCCGTGGCGCGGCGACCGGCTGGTGTGCAGCCGGCTCGGCAACCCCGACAACCTCGTGCTGCACGGCGACGACAGCGGGCTGGTCCTGCTCGCCCCCACCTCCGGCGGGCTGTCGGTCTCCGGGTACGGCGCCGGCTGCCCCGAGGTCGTCGCGGAGTTGTGCGAAGCCGGCGAGCTGGACCGGCCGCTGCGGTGGATCGACCTGCCGGGCGAGGTCACGCTGGCCGCGCCGGTGCGGGACCGGCTTCGTCTGACGCGTCAGCCGGGCTGGGACTGGCTGTGGACCGAGGTGTCGCCTGAGCCTGCCCCCGTCCCCGTCGTCGCCCTCGACCCCGTCCGGGACGCTGCGGCGATCAGGGACTGCCTGGCGGAGGCGAATCCGGAGACCTGGGGCGACCCGGACGGTCCCGACCAGGTGGGCTGGTGGGGAGTGGCCGAGGCGGGAGTGCTGACCGGCGTGATCGGCGCGGCCGCGCGGCCGGGAGGATCCGCCACCGCAACGAGTTGGCACCTGGAAGGCCTCGGCGTCCGACCCGACGCCCGGGGCCGGGGCCTGGGCTCGGCACTCACCGCGGCCGCCACCCGGGCAGGGCTCGCAGCGGGGGCGGACTGGGTCTCGCTCGGTGTCTGGGCTGCCAACCTTGCGGCGATCCGGATCTACCATCGGCTCGGCTACCGCACCGGGCACCATCGGGCATCCTGGCGTCCCGGCACCGGGTGCGACGCCGCCTGTCACGACTGACCACGAGGGAGACCCATGGCGCGACTGCCCGTCATCATCGACACCGACACCGCCCAGGACGACTGCGTCACCATCGTGTGGGGGCTGCTCGACCCGGCGGCCGACCTGCGTGCCATCACTCTGGTCGCGGGCAACGTCGGCTTCGACCAGCAGGTCGCGAATACCCACCTCACGCTCAACGTCGCCGGGCGGCTCGGCTCCGTGCCGGTCCACGCCGGCTGCCGGCGTCCGATGCTGCGGGAGTGGGCCTCGGCCGAGGACGTCCACGGCGACGGCTCCGGCGGGCTGTCGATGGACCAGTCCGGCACCCGGCTGGAGGACGAGCACGCCGTGAACGCGCTGCTGCGGCTCACCGCCGAGGCGCCCGGCGAGGTCAGCATCATCGCGATCGGCCCGCTGACCAACATCGCCGCCGCCGTCGTGATGGACCGTGGCTTCGCCGGCCGGGTGAGGACGCTGGCCGTGATGGGCGGCTCGATCAACGGCCTGGGCAACATCACCCCGGCCGCGGAGTACAACCTGTACGTCGACCCGGAAGCCGCCCAGATCGTGATGGAGGCGGGCTTCGCCGACCTGCGGATCCTGACCTGGGACCCGGTCACCCTGCGCGACGCCACCATCAATCGCGCGGGTTACGACCGGCTGACTGCCATCGACACCCCGCTCGCCCGCTTCTTCAAGGCGGTCTGCGACACCACTCTCGACTTCAACGAGTCGGTCGGGGTGGACGGCTCGACGCACCCGGACTCGATGACCCTCGCCGCGGTGCTGCACCCCGAACTGGTGTTGGAGCAGAGCCGCTACCGGGTCGATGTCGAGGTCGTCTCGCCGCTGACCCGGGGCGCGAGCGTGATGGCCTGGCCGAAGTTCGGGCTGACTCCGAACGCGACGGTCTTCGAACGGGTCGACGGGCCGGCCTTCTTCGCCCGGCTGGAGGAGATCCTTCGGCTCCCCACCACGCCGGACCAACCGATCGACGGCTGGTAGGGGACGGGGCTCACTCGGCGGCGGCTTCCGGGTGGCCGGCCTGCTGGTGTCCCCGGCGCAACATGGCGAGGCCGCGCTGCTCGACCCTGCGCACCGAGCTGGGCGAGGTGCCCGACCGGGCGGCGATCTCGCGATAGGTGTGACGGCGGCCGTCGGCCAGCCCGAACCTCAGTCGCAGCACCTCCCGCTGCTCCCCCGGCAGCCGGTCCAGTTGGGGCAGCAGGCGCTGGAACACCAACTGGTCATCGCGGTTGTCGAAGGCCGGCGGCACCCCACCGACCGCCTCGGCGACGAACTGCAGCGGCACCGGGGGCTGGTGGCTGAGCAGCCGCGCCGTCCAGTCCTCGTCACGCCCCAGTGCCGCCGATACCTCGCCCACCCGCGCGGCGCGGCCGAGCTGCTGGCTGAGCCGGTCGGCGACGCCCTGGGCGCGGCGCAGCGCGAGCGCCCGTCCGGCCGGCAGTCCGAGCACTCCGGCCAGGGAGCTGGTGACCGCGGCGAGGTGCTGGGCCACGGCGGGAAGGGCGTAGGTGGTGAACCTGCCGCGGGTGTGGTCGAAGCGCTGCAGCGCATGGCTCACCGCCACACACGCCTCCTGGAACAGGTCGTCGTAGTCCATCCCGGTGCGGCGGGCCGCCTGTCCGGCCAGCAGCGCCGCCAGCCTGAGGTTGGCGGACAGGAATTCCTCGCGGGCCCGCCGGCCCTCGGTTGCGATCCGGCCCAGTTCGGCGGGCGTTGCGTCGCCCGGCCAGGGATGGGGGAGGGCGTGCTCGGCGGTGACGCCGAGCTCGACGGTGCGGGCGAGGGCAGCCTCACGGTGCTTGCCCAGCGGCGGCGGGAGATCGGGCGCCTGGTCCATGTCGCCACCTTCGCCCCACCCCCGGCACCCGTCACCACCCCGGGACCGTCCGGGCAACACCCGGACACCACCTGCACCCTGCTACAGGGCGGGGCCGGTGGCCAGGGCGAGCAGGTGCTTGCGACGCGCCTCGAGCTCGACAAGGGCTGCGAACATCCGGTTGTAGGCGGGTTGGTCCTCGACCGGGTTGGTGCGCTGCAGGCGTGACTTCAGCTGGTCGATCTGGCGGGCCGTCGACAGCAGCCTCACCCCGGCGGCGTACTCGGCGGCGTAGGCAGCGGTGGGCTCGCGCAGCACAGGCTCGACCGAGAGGCTGATCACCAATTGCCCGATCACGGGGTCGTCGGCCTGATCGATCACGCGTTGTGCCCAGTCCCCCGTCCTGTCCTCCACAGCCTGGATCCGCTCGAACAACCGGCGGTAGGCCGGCTGCACGAAGTCCTCCGGCGCCAGGTCGTTGAGGGTCTGCGTGAACGCCTCGGGCGCCCGTAGCAGCAGTCGAAGGGTGCCTCGCTCCGCCTCCCAGCGCCGGTCCCTCGGGTCGGGCAGCTCCAGCACCTCCTCGGGTTGCGGCCGGGACGGCTCCGGCTCGGCCCGCCGGGCGCCGGAGCGGACGCGCCTGACCTCGGACGCCACCTCGTCGGGGTCGGCGATCCCCAGCATTCTGGCCAGTTCGCGGATGTACCCCAGCACGAGGGAGTTGTCCCGGATGCTGCTGATCAAGGGAGCGGCCGCCCGCAGCGCCGCAGTCCGACCTTCGACCCGCTCGAGGTCGAAACCCGCGAGGATGTTCCGCATCACGAAGGTGTACAACGGGATGCGGCGCCCCACGAGTTCCCGGACCGCGGCATCGCCGTGCTGGATGCGCAGGTCACAGGGATCCAGACCGGAGGGTTCCACCGCCACGTAGGTCTGGGCGACGAAGAGCTGGTCGCCCTTGAACACCTTGATGGCGGCCGCCTGGCCCGCCGCATCCCCGTCGAACGTGAAGATGACCTCGCCGGCCCGGACGTCGGAGGTCCCGATCAGCCGCTGCAGCAGCCGCGCGTGGTCGTCACCGAAGGCGGTCCCGCAGGAGGCGACGGCGGTGTCGACGCCGGACAGGTGGGCAGCCATCACGTCGGTGTAGCCCTCGACGATGACCGCCTGGTTCTTCTTGGCGATGTTGGTGCGAGCCAGGTCGAGGCCGTACAACACCTGGGACTTCTTGTAGACGGGGGTTTCGGGGGTGTTGAGGTACTTCGCCGGCATCCGGTCGTCGTCGAACAGCCTGCGGGCACCGAACCCGAGCACCGAGCGCCCGGCGTCCCGGATCGGCCAGACCAGCCGGCCCTGGAAGAAGTCCCAGCCGCTCTCGCGGACCAGCCCGGCCTTCACCAGCTCGGTGTCGGTGAACCCCCGGGCCCGCAAGTGCTGGGCGAGGTCCTTGCCGCCCATCGGCGCGAAACCGATCCCGAAGTGCTCGGCGGCGTCCCTGTCGAAGCCGCGCTGGTCGAGGAACTGCCGGCCGGTGAGGGCGTCGGCAGAGGAGAGCCGGCCGGCGAAGAAGTCGGCGGCCTCCCGGTTCGCCTCCAGGACCCGCAGCCGCAGGCCGGGCTCAGGGCGGTCGCGTCCGGAACCCTCGGTGTAGCGCAGCTGGATGCCGACCCGGTCGGCGAGCCACTCCACCGCCTCCACGAACGTGACGTTGTTGATCTTCTGGACGAAGCTGATGACGTCCCCGCCCTCGCCGCAGCCGAAGCAATGGTAGAACCCGCGCGCCGGGGTGACCCGGAAGCTCGGCGTCTTCTCCTCGTGGAACGGGCACAGCCCGGTGAGCGATCCCCCGCCCGCGTTGCGCAGCGTGACATAGGAGCCCACGACCTCCTCGATCCGGGAGCGTTCCCGGACGGTCGCCAGGTCCTCGTCGTTGATCAGCCCTGCCACGCCCGCGATCCTACTGACCCTTGGGGAGGCGTTCCGGGTCCCAGCCGAGCAGGCTGAGGGCTGCCCCGAAGGCGAACCTGTCGGTCATCCCGCCGACGTAGGTGACGGCCGCCCTCACCCTGCCGTCATGGTCGGGCTCGGCGGGCCGCTGGTCGTCGGGCAGCCGGTCGGGGTGCTCGGCGTAGAACTCGACCAGGGCACGCAGCACGGCGATCACCGCCTCCGACTGTGCCAGCGACTCCGGCCGGGTGTAGATCCGCTCGTAGTTGAAGTCGCGCAGCGCCGCCAGCGCAGCAGCGGGTTCGGGCGCCATCCCGACCGCGCCGCCGTCGCTGGCCGCCGCCACCACCGCGCGCACGAAGGTCCCCAACTGTTCGCGCCGGCTCGTCCCGCAGACCCGGGCCACCTCGTCGGGCAGCTCGGAGAGCGAGACGATCCCGGCACCGGCGGCGTCCTCCAGGTCATGGGCGCAGTAGGCGATCCGGTCGGCCCAGCTGACGATCTCGCCCTCGACGGTGGCCGGGGTGGGCCGCGACCAGGAGTGGTTGCGGATGCCGTCGAGGGTTTCGGCGCACAGGTTCAGCGAGGTGAGGACGACATCGGCCCCCCAAGGGCCGTGGTCGTAGCCGCCGGGGATGAAGATGTCGAAGGCATCCTCGCTGGCGTGGCCGCCGGGGCCGTGCCCGCAGTCGTGGCCGAGCGCGATCGCCTCGGCGAGGGTGGCGTTGGCGCCGATCCCGCGTGCGATCGAGGTCGCAACCTGCGCCACCTCGAGGGCGTGGGTCAGCCGCGTCCGCTGGTGGTCGGTGGGGAACACGACCACCTGTGTCTTGCCGGCGAGCCTGCGGAAGGCTGTCGAGTGCACGATCCGGTCCCGGTCGCGCTCGAAGCAGGTGCGTTCGGCGTCCGGTTCCTCCGGCACCGCACGCCTGCCCGCCCCGGAGGCGAGCGTGGCACCCGGCCGCAGCAGGGCGGCCTCGGCCTGCTCC
>JAEYNS010000160.1 GCA_023412435.1 Actinomycetes bacterium
CGGCGTGGACGTCATCGTCGATGCCCGCAAGCTCGCCGCGCCCCACCCGGGCGGCCAGGCGCGTCCCCGGTTCGACGATCAGGGAGTAGGCCGACACGTGGTCGGGTCGCAGGGCGAGGGCTGCCCGCAGGCTGCTGCGCCAGTCCTCGGCCGACTCCCCGGGGGTGCCGTAGATCAGGTCGAGGCTCACCGAGCCGAACCCGGCGGCGCGCGCCCACTCCACCACCTGCGGCACCCTGCCCGGTGTGTGGCGCCGGTCAAGGACGGCGAGCACCCGCGGGACGCTGGACTGCATGCCCAGCGACAGCCGGTTGAAACCCGCCGCGACCAGCGCGGCCAGGTAGTCGGGGTCGACCGACTCGGGGGTGGCCTCGGTGGTCACCTCGGCTCCGGGCGCGAGCGGGAACCGCTGCCGGACGGCGTCCAGCAGACCGGTCAGCTCGCCCGGCTCGAGCATCGTCGGCGTCCCGCCGCCGAAGAACACCGTCTCCACCGGACGGGGGCCGCCGAGCACCGTCAGCGCCAGGTCGAGTTCGGCACCCACGGCATCGAGGTAGGCCTGCCTGCTGGCCCCGGGCGCCGAGCCGAGTTCGGCCGAGGTGTAGGTGTTGAAGTCGCAGTAGCCGCACCGTGTGGCGCAGAACGGGACGTGCAGGTAGAGGCTGAAGGGCCGCTGCCCCACCAGGGCGTCGCCGGGGAGGGCGCCGTCGCGGGGCGCGGGCTCACCGGAGGGTGGGGCCGAGGGCATCAGGGCAACTCCAAGGGCAGCTCGAAGCCGTCAAGGGCGCGGCGGCAGGAGCAGGCGGCGGTGTCGTCGGGCTCGGCATCCGGCAGCGCCGCGATCACCCGCCGCAGCAGGCCCTTCAGCCGCTCGATGTTGCCGGCGAAGACGCGCAGCACCTCGGCGTGGGTCACCGCCTCGCCGGTCTCCACGCCCGCGTCATGGTCGGTCACCATGCACACGGTGGTGTAGCACATCGCCAACTCGCGGGCGACCGAGGACTCCGGGACGCCGGTCATCCCGACCACCGTGCCGCCGGCGGCGGCGTGCCACTGCGACTCGGCCCGGGTCGAGAACCGTGGCCCGTTGATCACCACCAGCGTGCCGTGATCGACCAGCGGGGTCTGCTCGTCGGCAGCACCGAGCACCGCCGACCGGCCGCGCGGGCAGTACGGGTCGGCGAAGGAGACATGGACGACGGGTCCGACGGAGTCGTAGACGGTGTGCGCCCTCCCCCAGGTGCGATCGATCACCTGGTCGGGCACGACGAAGCTTCCGGGCCCGAGCTCGGGCCGCAGCGACCCGACGGCACACGGCGCGATCACCTGGCGCACCCCGACGCTGCGCAGCGCCCACAGGTTCGCCCGGTAGTTGACCCGGTGGGGCGGGAACTGGTGGTGCTGGCCGGGCCGCGGCACGAAGGCGACCCGGCGTCCGTCCAGCTCACCGATCGCCAGCGGGGCGCTCGGCTCGCCGAACGGGGTGTCGACCACCACCGACTCGACGTCGCTGAGGAACTCGTAGAAGCCGGAGCCGCCGATGATGCCGATGTCTGCGTTCACGAAGGACGAGCCTAGACGCTGCCGAGGGCGCGAGCACGCTGCGCCGCCCCTGCCCGCCTACCGTCGCCCGTCCGCGAACCCTCCCCACAACGCCGAACCCTCCCCACAGCGCCGAACGCTCCCCCCGTGAGGGAGGGCTCAGCGGGTCTTGGGAGTTCTCGGCGAATCGTCCCTCAGTCCACGTGCGCCTCGGGCTCCTCCGCCACGCGATCGGAGCGCCAGGGACGGGCCAGGACCAGCCACAGCACGACCGCTGCCCCGAGGTAACCCAGGTAGATGGTCAGCCACGCCACGAGGCTCACCTGCACCTGCTGCCAGGAGAACGGCATCGGCATCAGGACGACGAAGAACGCGAACAGGCCCACCGCGTAGCCCGCCGCCCACACCCAGCGGTTCCAGTCCCAGATCGCCTGGCCTGCCAGGCCGCGGACCGGGAAGAGGGCGATCGGGAGCGCGGCCATGCCGCCGATGGCGATCGATCCCATGGTCTCCAGCAGGAAGGTCGACCACAGGTCGTCCCCGCCGGCCAACGCCGCGCTCAGCGCGCCGTAGGCCAGCCACGCCACCACGGCCGCCGCGAACGCGTAGCCGAGCTGGGTGAGCGCGGCCTTTGCCTGGGCGGCCGCTGCCGCCATCGCGCCGAACGCCACCCCGGCCACCAGGCCGAACACGATCCCCGGTTCGAACCCCGTCAGCCTGGTCAGCAGGACGGCGGCGAGGACGACGATCAGCGAGACCGGCTTGAAGACGTACTCGTGCCTCGCCCCGGGCACCAGCCGCCGCACCAGCCAGATCGTCACGGCCCACCCGAGCGCCACGTCCACGGCGAACCCGACGAGGACGGATGCGAGCAACCGCAGGCTGCCGGCGTTGAAGCCGAACTGCGGGTCCACGAAGCAGGAGATCAGCCCGGCCGCCGCGACCCCGGCCGCCGCCCACCCC
>JAEYNS010000185.1 GCA_023412435.1 Actinomycetes bacterium
ACAGCGAGCCCACCGCCGCCATCCCGGTTGAGCCGAAGGAGGAGGAGAAGTGACCCAGACGCCTCCGACCGGACCGAACCAGCCGCAGGGCGTTCCCCCGCAGGGGGCGCCGGCCCAGGGCTTCCCGCAGCAACCGGCGGCTCCGCAGCAGGGCTACCCGCAGCAGGGCTACCCGCAGCAGGGCTACCCCCAGCAGGGCTACCCCCAGCAGGGGTACCCGCAACCGGGCTACCCCCAGGGGCAGGCCTTCACCCCTCCCGCCGGCGGCTACCCGCCCCAGGGATTCGCCCAGCAGCAGCCGTACCAGCCCGGCCAGCGGCCCCCGGGTGGCGGCCAGTCGTCCACCAAGCTGATCATGATCGTGCTGGGCGCGGTGGCGCTGCTGGCGATCATCGGTGGAGTGTTCCTCGCGATGTCCAACCGGGGCGAGCCCGAGACGCCGGTCACCCCGAGCGCGTCACCGACAGCGGTGACGCCACCGCCGTCGCCGAGCGCCGAGCCGACCGAGACGACGCCTGCGTCGCCGACCTCGGAACCGACGACGGCGGCGCCGACTCCCGGACCGACCCCGCCGGCCGACGGAATCGACCTGGGCAGTGGCATCGTCCTCCCGGTGCCCAGTGGCTGGCAGATCCAGGAGCAGGCTCCCGGCGCGGCGTCACTGAGCGACGGCCAGGCCCTGTTCGTGGTGCGGACGCTGAAGGCCGAGACGAACACCAACCCTGGTCAGCTCTGCCAGAGCTTCCACCAGACGGTGCTCAAGGACGCCCCGAACGCCCAGTTCGGTGAGCCGACCAGCCAGGACGTCGGCACGGACAAGCTGGCGGTCGCGTCCTGCCCTGCCATCTACACCGAGACCCAGGGTGGCCAGAGCGTGCAGATGACGGTGGTCACGTTCGCCTCGGTGCGAACCACGGACGGCGTCACCGTCCTCGCCACCGCCCTGTTCACCGAGTCCACTCCCGACCAGTCCTTCACGGACATCAATGCGATGCTGAACGCGGTGCTCAGCTCGCAGGCCTCGGGCTGACGCAGGAAGCCGGGCGGCCGTCCCCGACAGGGGGCGGCCGCACTGTCAGTGCCGGGACATACGCTGGTGGTCATGCGTCCGGTGACCGATGTGCAACGACGGGTGGCCCCGTTCGTGATGCGCGCAGACTTCGAACCGGCCGGCGACCAGCCGGCAGCCATCGACGACCTCGAGCAACGGCTGCTCGGCGGCGAGCAGGACGTCGTGCTGCTCGGTGCCACCGGCACCGGGAAGACCGCAACGGTCGCCTGGCTGGCCGAGCGGCTGCAACGACCGATGCTGGTGATGCAGCCGAACAAGACCCTCGCCGCGCAGTTCGCGAACGAATTGCGGCAGTTCTTCCCCGACAACGCGGTGGAGTACTTCGTCTCGTACTACGACTACTACCAGCCCGAGGCGTACATCCCGCAGACCGATACCTACATCGAGAAAGACTCCTCGTTGAACGAGGAAGTCGAAAGGCTGCGGCATTCCGCCACGAATTCCCTGCTGACCCGCCGTGACGTGATCGTGGTCGCCACGGTGTCGGCGATTTACGGCCTCGGCACCCCGCAGGAGTACGTCGACCGGATGGTCAGGTTGCGGGTCGGCGAAGAGATCGACCGCGACACGCTGCTGCGCAGGCTGGTCGACATCCAGTACGCGCGCAACGACCTGGCCGGCACCCGCGGCACCTTCCGGGTGCGCGGCGACACCGTCGAGGTGTTCCCGATGTACGAGGAGCACGCAGTCCGGATCGAGTTCTTCGGTGACGAGATCGAGGCGCTGTCCACGCTGCACCCGCTGACCGGTGAGGTGCTCACCGAGGACACGGAGATCTATGTCTTCCCGGCCTCGCACTACGTCGCCGGTCCTCAGCGGATGGAGCGGGCGATCTCCGACATCGAGGCCGAACTCGCCGTCCGGCTCGCCGCCCTCGAGGCGGAGGGCAAGCTGCTGGAGGCCCAGCGGCTGCGGATGCGCACCAGCTACGACATCGAGATGATGCGCCAGATCGGCACCTGCTCCGGGATCGAGAACTACTCCCGCCACATCGACGGGCGTGGCCCCGGCAGCGCGCCGAACTGCCTGCTGGACTACTTCCCCGAGGATTTCCTGCTGGTCGTGGACGAGTCCCACGTCACCATCCCCCAGATCGGGGGCATGTACGAGGGTGACATGTCCCGCAAGCGCACCCTCGTCGAGCACGGCTTCAGGCTCCCCTCCGCGGCGGACAACCGGCCGCTCCGGTTCGAGGAGTTCACCGAGCGCATCGGCCAGACTGTGTACCTGTCCGCGACCCCGGGGCCCTACGAGCTGGCCAGGTCCAGCGGCGTGGTCGAGCAGGTGATCCGTCCCACCGGCCTGGTCGACCCGGAGGTGATCATCAAGCCCACACGCGGCCAGATCGACGACCTGATGGGCGAGATCCGGCAGCGCAGCGCCCGCGACGAGCGCGTGCTGGTCACCACCTTGACGAAGAAGATGGCCGAGGACCTCACCGACTACCTGATGGAGAACGGCG
>JAEYNS010000187.1 GCA_023412435.1 Actinomycetes bacterium
ACCCCGATCCGGACGCCAGCCCGCTGCCCGACGCCGCACCGGGGCGCGGCCAGGCTGAGAAGCACCCCGACCCCGAACCGGCCACGGGAGGCACCGAGTCGGCGTGACAACCCGCCGCGCAGTCACACCGACGGCGCCTGCGCCGATCCCGCTGGCCGACGCCAGGCGCGCCATGCTCCGGTAGCCCACAGCGCCCACGCGACCAGCACCGGCTGGAAGAAGAGCCGGGCGAACCGGGCACCGTCGCTGTCCAGGCCGAAGGCGTCCGTACGGCTGCTCCACTGCGCCAGGTTCCCCGGAAAGATCGCGACGAAGAACGCGGCCGCCGCCCAGCCGACCGCCGGCCGCAGTCGGCGAGGGGCCAGCGCGAGCGCCGCCCCGAGCCCGATCTCGACGACCCCCGAGGTGACCACGACGAGATCCGGGTCCAGCGGGAGCCATCCCGGCACTTGCGCCTGGAACTCCTGCCGTGCACCCGTCAGGTGGCTCACCCCTGCCAGACCGAGGGCGCCTCCCAGGAGCAGACGGCCAAGCGTACGCACCATGCCGTCCCGGCGAATCGCCGGCTTCAGGGGCTGTGTCATGTGTCGAAGTATGCCCCCGGGGTAAGGCCCCACACGAGGACGGGACCGCCCGCGCCCCGGCACGCCCCGCAGCACTTCCGAGAGGCAGCCATGCCCAGAGAGACCGCGACCACCCCGGTGAGGGCGCTGGTCGTCATCACCTACGTGGTGATGATCACGACGAACGCGCTCGCAAACGCACTGCCGATCAACGGACGCACCACCGGCGAGATCTCGGACACCTACGAGAACCTGTTCGCCCCCGCGGGGCTCACCTTCTCGATCTGG
Source organism: Actinomycetes bacterium (assembly GCA_023412435.1). Taxonomy (GTDB): domain Bacteria; phylum Actinomycetota; class Actinomycetes; order Propionibacteriales; family Propionibacteriaceae; genus Propionicimonas. The sequence goes on from JAEYNS010000187.1 coordinate 852, forward strand.
GGGGTCATCTACCTGCTGCTGGCCGCCCACGTGCTGTACCAGCTCGGCCTGCTCCACGACCGGGAGGATCGCGACCAGGACGTCTCCCGTGCCGTCCTGCTGCAGCGGGTCGCGGTGCTGTTCTCGGTGTCGTCGCTGGCCAACGCCGCCTGGATCGTCACCTGGCACTACGACCTGATCGGGGTGTCGGTGCTGCTGCTCGCCACCATGCTGGTGCTGCTGATCCTGATCACGCGGACCATCAACGCTGCGACGCTGTCGGCGCGCGAACAGCTCCTCGTCCGACTGCCGTTCAGCGTCTACTTCGGCTGGCTGACCGTCGCCACGATCGCCAACATCACGGTGTGGCTGGTCAGCATCGGCTGGGACGGCCTGGGCCTCAGCGAGGCCAGCTGGGCGGTCGCGATCATCGCGGTCGGCGCGGTCATCGGCGTGACCACAACCCTCCGCGACCGCGACGTGGCCTACGCGCTCGTCCTGGCCTGGGCCTACCTCGGGATCTGGATCAGGCAGACCTCACCGGACGGGTTCCAGGGCGGGTACCCGATCGTCGCCACCACCGCGGTGGTAGGGATCGCCGCCTTCCTGGTCGCAGCCGCGGTGACTGCCGTCCGCCACTTCACGGCTCGACCGACGGCGACCGCCTGACCAGCGGCGATGTCGGCACACCGCAGTAGCGTGTCGGCATGCCTATCGCACGAAACCCCAGCGTCGTGATCGACTGTCCCGACCCCGCGGCCCTCGGCGACTTCTACGCCGCCCTGCTGGGCTGGAAGGTCGACGCCGACAACGACTGGGTCGACATCCGGTCCGAGGACGGCCAATGCCTCTCCTTCCAGCAGGTGGCCGACTACCGCGCGCCCCAGTGGCCCGGCCAGGAGCACCCGCAGCAGATGCACCTCGACGTGGTGGTCGACGACCTCGACCTCGCCGAAGGCGACGTGATCGCGCTGGGTGCGACGAGGGCGGCTCATCAGCCGGGCACCACCTTCCGGGTCTTCCTCGACCCTGCCGGCCACCCGTTCTGCCTCTGCCGCTCCTGAGCCCTCCGGGGCGGGCTGCCGCGGCCGGCATCCTAGGATGACGGCCATGAGCGACCCCACCGAAGCGGCCCTGCGGGCTGCCGTCACAGCAGGACTGTCCACCGCCGGCGTCGAACTCGCAGAACTCGTTCGCATCCCGTCGGTGGCCTTCCCTGGCTTCCCGCCGGAGGAGGTACGGCGCAGCGCCGTGGCGGTGGCGGCCCTGTTCGAGGCGACGGGAGTCTTCGACCGGGTCACGGTCACGACCGCCACCGTTCCGGAGACCGGGGAGACCGGCATGCCGGCGGTGCTGGCGACCCGGGCCGCCCGCCCGGGTCGTCCCACGGTGCTGCTGTACGCCCACCACGACGTCCAGCCCGTCGGCGAGGAGCGGCTGTGGGACACGCAGCCGTTCGAGCTGACCGAGCGGGACGGCAGGCTCTACGGCCGCGGCTCGTCCGACGACAAGGGCGGCGTGGTGGCGCACCTGGCCGCGGTGCGCGCCCTGCGCGACGTCCTGGGTGACGATCTGGGTCTCGGGTTGGCCGTCTTCGTCGAGGGCGAGGAGGAGGCCGGCTCGCGATCCTTCGCGCAGTTCCTGCAGGAGAACCGCGACGCCCTCGCCGCGGACGTGATGGTGGTCGCCGATTCGGCGAACTGGGATGCGCGCACCCCCGGCCTGACCGTTTCGCTGCGCGGCAACACCCGCTTCACCCTCACCGTCCGCACCCTCGCTCACGCCTCCCACTCCGGGATGTACGGCGGCGCGGTACCGGACGCGATGCTGGCCACCATCAAGCTGCTCGCCACCTTGTGGTCGGACGACGGCACGGTTGCGGTCGACGGCCTGCTCAGCCACAACGCCGCCACCCCGGCCTACACCGAGGCCGACCTCCGTCGCGACACCGGCCTGCTCCCCGGTGTGAACCCCATCGGCAGCGGACCGCTGCTGGGCCGGCTGTGGCACCGTCCGGCGATCACGGTGACGGGGATCGACGCGCCCAGCGTGGCCAACGCGTCCAACACCATCGCGCCCGAGATCTCCGTCGTGATCAGTGCCCGGGTGGCCCCGGGGCAGTCGGGCGAGGAGGCGTTCCGCGCACTTCAGCACCATCTGCGCCGTCACGCGCCGTTCGGGGCCGAGCTGACCTTCGGCGACATCGACCACGGCGACGGCTTCCTCGCCGACACGTCCGGGTGGGCGGTCCGGCTCGGGAAGCAGGCACTGGCCGACGGGTACGGCGTCGAGCCGGTGGAGTTGGGCGTGGGCGGCTCGATCCCGTTCATCGCCGACCTGGCCCGGGTCTTCCCCGAGGCGGGCATCCTCGTGACCGCGGTGGGCGATCCGCTGTCGCGACCCCACACCCCCAACGAGTCGCAGGACCTCGGATCCCTGCGCGGGGCGATCCTTGCCGAGGCGCTGCTGCTGGCCCGCCTCAACGCGGGTGTTGAGCGCGCCTCCGGCTGACCCGCGGATTCCCGGCGGACCCGGAGTGCCTGCGCTAACGTGACCGCCATGCGGGTCTGGGGAAAGCCGGGGCGTGTCTCGGCGGTCGTTGCAGCGGCGCTGTTGTTGTCCTCGGGATGTGCCACCCCCGGGGTCCCGGCTGCCTCGCCGACCCCCAGCTCCAGCCCCTCCGCCTCGGCCCTGCCGCCGCTGGCGGCCGACCTCACCGGCGGCGTCCCGGTGACCCTCGGAAGCGCCACGCACTGGGCGATCAGGGAGGGCCGCGCCTTCGTCGCGAGCGCGGACGGCGTCGAGGCGATCGACCTGGCCACAGGGGCTACCGCCTGGCGGGCGGCGTTCGGGGGCAGCGGCGCGCCGTGGGACGCGACCGCGACGGTCGGCCTCAGTTCCGACGGCGCCACCCTGCATGCGCAGCGCACCGTGGACACCCCGTCGGGAGCCGCGCTGGAACTGCTCAGCGTCACCGCCGCCACCGGCGCCATCGCGGGCAACCACGAGGTCGAGGACCCGCAGGGCCGCTGGCAGGTGGATCTGCCGCCCCGCATTCTCGCCGCCGACGCCACCGGCCTGGTGCTGGCCGACAACCCGGAGTCCGGGGCGCAGGTCGGTGTGGTGGATCTCCCGACCGCGACGATGCTGTGGTCGGCCGATGACCAGGGCATGGCCGGCGGTGACCTGGTGATCACCCGCTCGGGCGCCCGCAACCTGCGCACGGGCGCGCCAGTGTGGCAGGCGCCCTTCCGGATCGGACCGTTCCTCGGCTGGTCCGGCGACCGGGTGGTCGTCGGAGACACCGAGGCGGGGCGGGTGGTGTGGCTGAACGCCGCCGGCGGCACGGAGGAGGCGGAGGCCCCTGCCGACCCCGAACTCTGCCTGACGGCAGCGTCCGTGCTGGTCTGCCCGGGTGAGAGGACGAACGGTTACGACCTGGTCTCCGGTGAGCCGCTGTGGTCAGGCGGAGAAGGCAGCGGTGTCGCGACCTACCGCGACTGGGTCTACCTGTGGCGCACCGATACCCGCGGCGAGGTGTGGGACGGCCGCACCGGCGAGGTGCTCGTCGCTGACGGCGAGCTGCCCCGGATCCGCTACTCCGACGCGTCCGGGATCCTCGTCGAGACCGACGGCCTCCGGTGGGTGGAGCGGGGGTAGGAGACGCCGCCGCGGACGCGGTCCGGGACCACGCCCGCGGCTGCGGCGACCGCTGGATCGACGCCCCCCGACGTCATCGCTGCGCCCCGTCGGACGCGCGGTCACATACCCCTCCCCGCCCCTGAGTTTACGGCGAGGGGGGGATCGGGTCTGTCCCCCACAGGGGGACGCTGGGCTCCGAACCCTACGCGCGAGGCCCTTGGGTCGCCCCCGAACCCCCGGCGGCAGGGTCGTCGCCCGCGGTGGTCGGCGGCTGCGGCGGGAGCCCGGAACCGGTGGTCCGCGGCTGCCGAGCACGGCCGGCCCGGCGGCGGCGCCACACCAGGAGAGGGACGGCGATCAAAGCGCCGATGGCCAGCCATGGCAGGAGCGCCCCCAGGACCGTCAGTGCCACGACGCCCGAGGCGACCAGCGCCTCCCAGCCGGACGTGAGACCGGCCAGGAAGCCGCCCGGGCCGTCCGCCACGAGGGTGTCGGCGGTCACCAGCGTGACGGTGACCGGTGAGGTGCTCACCCGCTGCTTCAGCGAGGCCTGTTGCGCCAGCAGCGCCTCGAGCTCGGACTGCCGCTGGGTGAGTTCGCTCTCGACCTGCGCGATGTCGCCCACCGAGCCCGCCCGTCGCATCAGTTCCTGCAGCCGGGCGATCGACTCGCGCATCGTCTTGACCCGCGAATCCACGTCCACCACCGCGTCGGTGACGTCGACCGACTCGATCGTGCGGGAGCGCACCTCACCGAGCCCCGCGATCATCGTCAACGTCTCCTCCAGCCGTTCGGCCGGGACGCTGAGCACCAGGTGGGACGTGTCGTACTCCCGCGGCATGCTGTCGGTCGGCAGCGACACCATCTCGGAGGTCACCATGCCGCCCAGGACGAGGGCGAGCCGGCGCAACTCAGCCGCCGCCCGCTCCACGTCGGCGACCTCGAGCAACACCGTCGCTGACCGGGCCAGCTTCCGCTCCCCCGGCAGGTTCGGCGCCTGCGGGGCACCGCCGTCGGCGGGCATCGGCGCCTCGCCGGGCTGGTCGGGGGCCCCGGCCGGCGCACGGTCGGCCCCACCGGTGGACCCTGCCGCACAGCCCGCCGCGAACAGCAGGCCGAGGATAGCTACGAGGGCAGCCGCCAGGCGGCCGGCACGAGCTCCAGACGCGCTCATCATCATGACCCTTTCACGCCGCTGTGCCCACCTGCGTTGCGGACCCTGGCGGCAACCTACCGCGCGGATGTCCGCTGCCGCAGTCGCCGTGACGAGCACCGTGCCCAGGTCAGGCCAGCGGGAGTTGCTCAGCGGCAGGACGGCGGGGCGGCAGCCGCCACTCCCACCGGGCGTCCTGCACGACGAGGCCCTGGTCCGCCAGCCGATCGAGCAGACCGAGGCAGGCGGCCAGCGGGACCCCGGACCGCAGCGACACCTCGCCGGCCGAGAGGCCGCCCCGGGCGGGGATCGCCTCGAAGACCCGCAATGCGTCCGGGCTCAGGTCGTCGGTGAGACGTCGTCCTGCCCGCGGTCTGGTGACTGCGTGCCCGAGCGGTCCGAGCAGTTCGAGGACCTCCTGCGCCCTCGTCACCAGCACGGCCTCCGCCTCGCGGACCAGCCGGTGGGGGGTGTAGGACAGCGCGCTGGTGACGGGCCCCGGCACAGCCATCACTACCCGGCCCAGGCAGTTCGCCCACGTGACGGTGTTGCGCGCCCCGGACCGGACCGCGGCCTCGACGAGGACGGTGCCCTGGCTGAGCGCGGCGATCAGCCGGTTGCGGCCGAGGAAGCGCACCCTGGTCGGGTGCTGGCCCGGCGGCAGCTCGGAGACCAGCACTCCCTGCTCGGCGATCCGCTCGAACAAGGGACGGTGGGCGGGCGTATAGGCCTCGTCCACACCGCCGGCCAGCACGACGACGGTGGGGGTCCGGCTGGCGAGGCAGCCACGGTGGGCGGCCGCGTCGATCCCAAAGGCTCCGCCGGAGACGGTGGCGTAGCCCGCCTCCCCCAGTTCGGCGGCGAGGTCGCCGGCCACCGTCTCGCCGTACGCGGTGCAGGCGCGTGACCCCACGATCGAGACCGACCTCCCGGCGAGGGCGGCGAGGTCGCCCGCCCCACGGAGCCAGAGCCCGAGCGGTGCCCCTGTCATCTCGTTGACCTGCTCGCAACCGGTGAGGTCGTCCGCCCCGGCAGGCCACTCCAGGTCGCCGGGCACCACGAAGCGCATCCCTGCTGCGGCAGCCCTGCCCAGCACTGCCTCCGCCCGGTACTCGCGGGCCCGCTGGGACAGCGGCGTGTCAGTGGCGCGGTCGAGCAGTCGCTGCCAGACCGCCTCGGCACCGAACTCTGCGACCGCCTCCGCCAGCTGGGGGGTGGCGGGCTCGACGACGCAGGCCAGCGCCAGGCGGGCGTCCCGCTCGTTCATACTGCCCTCCTCTCGCCCTGCTCCTCGCCTCGACGCAGTGCGAGCGCGGTGTGCAGGTGGTCCACCGAGGGACGGGCCGCGCCCGCCAGGTCGCAGATCGTCCACGCCAACCGCAGCACCTTGTCCACACCGCGGGCCGACAGCAGCCCGCGGGCGACGGCGTCGTCGAGCAACTCGATGCCCAGCGGCAGCGGGAGCTGTCGCCGCAGCGCCGGCCCGGGAACCTCGCCGTTGGTCCGCCAGCCCACCGGTTGCAGGCGATGGGTCTGTCTGTCCCTGGCGGCGCGCACCCGCTCGGCGACCACGGCGGTGGGTTCGGCGGCTTCGAGCGCCGCCTTGAGGAAGGACCGGCGCAACGGACGCAGGTGCTGGTGGATGTCGACCCTGTCCAGGACCGGCCCCGACACCCGCCGGGCGTACCGCCGGACCTCCTGGGGCGGGCAGCGGCACTCCGCGCCGGGGGTGCCGAACTGACCGCAGGGGCACGGGTTGGCCGCCAGCACGAGCTGGAAGCTGGCCGGGTAGCTGGCCGTCGCGAGCGCCCTGCCGAGCACGATCCGTCCGGACTCCAGCGGCACCCGGAGCGCCTCCATCACCTGGGGCCGGAACTCCGGCGCCTCGTCAAGGAACAGCACCCCGCGGTGCGCCCTGGACACGGCGCCGGGCAGCGCGATCCGCGCCCCGCCGCCCACCAGGGCTGCCATCGACGCCGAGTGGTGCGGGTCGGCGTAGGGAGGCCGCCGGACCAGGCCGGTCAGCGGCACCCCCGCCAGGGAGTGGATCGCGGACACCTCGAGCGACTCCGACAGGTCGAGGTCGGGCAGGATTCCCGGCAACCGCTCGGCCAGCAGGGTCTTCCCCACCCCCGGTGGTCCGTGCAGGAAGAGGTGGTGGCGCCCCGCCGCGGCGACCTCCAGCGCCCACTTCGCCTCCAGTTGGCCGGCCACGTCGCGCAGGTCGCGAGGCGCGGCCGGCTCGATCACGCCGTCGGGTTCGGGCGGCGGTGGGCTGCCGGGACCGCCGCGCAGCACGTCGAACAGCTCGGCCAGGTCGGTGACACCTGTGACGCTGGCACCCTCCACCAGGGCGGCCTCCCTGAGCTGGGCGGCCGGCACGACCACGCGGGTGAAGCCGTGGCGGACCGCGGCCAGGACGGCGGGCAGCAGCCCCCGCACGGTGCGCACCCGGCCGTCGAGTCCGAGTTCGCCGAACAGCGCCCTGCCCTCCAGCGCCGACGGTTCGCACGCCCCGCTGGCCGCGCCGACCGCGGCGACGATGCTGAGGTCGTAGTGGGAGCCGGCCTTGGGCAAGGTGGCGGGCGACAGGTTGATGGTAACCGGGTCCGGGGGCCACCCCAGCCCCGCCGAAGCCATCCCCGCCCGGCACCGGTCGCGGGCCTCGTACAGCGAGGCGTCCGGCAATCCGACCAGGATGATCCGGGGCAGGCCGCTTCCGATCGCCGCCTCGACCTCGACCATCGCCCCGGCCATGCCGATCAGGGCCACCGACCACGCCCTGGCCGCCCTCACTGCCCGATCCCCCGGACGTGGGTGATCCGGCGGGGGCCACCGGCGGGCAGCAGCACGCCGAGCCCGTCGATCCGGAACCGTGGCACCGGCCGGGGCTGGGAGCGCAGCCACAGCACCGCCAGGTCACGCAGCTTGCGCTGCTTGGCGGCGGTGATCGCTTCCAGCGGTGGACCGAAGCCGAGCCCGCGCCGGCTCTTCACCTCGCAGAACACCACGACCTCGGGCGGTCCCGGCTCGACCGCGATGATGTCCAGTTCGCCGGACGGGCAGCGCCAGTTCCGGTCAAGAATCCGCCATCCGAGCCCCGTCAGGTAGCTCGCCGCCAGGTCCTCCCCCGCCCGCCACACCTCGTCACGTCCCACAGCGCACCTCCGCCCGGGAGTCTGGGCGGAGCCTGGCAGCTGGACCAACGAGTCGGCGAAGCTGTGGACAACGGTGGCCGGCGAGGGGTCGGCCGTCCACAGGGGCTAGAGGTTCTCGGGCACCTTCAGGTCGGAGTGGGCGATCTCCTCGATCGACACGTCACGGAAGGTGAGCACCTTGGCACTCTTCACGAACCGGGCGGGGCGGTACATGTCCCACACCCAGGCGTCGCCCATCGAGACCTCGTAGTAGACGTCCCCACCCTCGGTGCGCACCTTGAGGTCGACCGCGTTGCACAGGTAGAAGCGCCGCTCGGTCTCGACCGCGTAGGTGAAGATGCCGACGACGTCCTTGTACTCGCGGTAGAGCTGGAGTTCCAGCTCGGATTCATACTGCTCAAGGTCGTCGGCGCTCATGGCACCTTCACCTTAGCGGCTCGCCGGACGTTGTCGAAGCACCAGCGATGGATGGGGCTGGGGCCGTGCTCGTCGAGCCGGGACTGGTGCAGTCCCGTGCAATAGCCCTTGTGGACATCGAAGGCGTAGGCCGGGTAGGTCTCGTGCGCAGCGGTCATCAGCCGATCCCTGGTCACCTTGGCCACGACGGACGCAGCCGCGACGCAGGCTGCCACCTGGTCGCCCTTCCACACCGCCAGGCTCGGCACCCCCAGTCCGTCCACGGCGAAGCCGTCGGTGAGCACGAAGTCCGGGGTCGCCGCCAGGCGCAGCGCGGCCCGCCGGAGCGCGGCGAGGTTCGCCCAGTGCATGCCGAGGCTGTCGCACTCCCCCGGTTCCACGGCCACCACGGTCCAGGCCAGCGCGCGGGCGACCACCTCGCGGTAGATCCGTTCCCGCTGCCTGGCGGTGAGCAACTTGGAGTCGGCGAGCCCTTCGATCCGGGTGGACGGCCGCAGGATGACCGCGGCGGAGACCAGCGGGCCGGCACAGGCACCGCGGCCGGCCTCGTCCACCCCGGCGACCAGGTCGAATCCTGCGCGCCGCAGCGACCGTTCGTAGCCGTACAGCCCGGAGTCGCGCCTCACCACAACCCCCATTGTGGCCTCAGCAGACGACAGGCGGCCCGTTCAGGACCGGCTCGGCGGGCGGCGAGGTCCCGGGGGGCACCCCACCGTAGGTGGCGGGGCGATTGAGCGCCTGCATCCTGTCGAACGGGAACACCACGGCGATCGCCGTCCCGACGATGTTGGTGGTCGGGATGAACGCCCCGGTGCCGGCCGGTGATCCTTCGATCTCGTCGCCGAGGTGGCAGCGGGAATCCTGGGAGTTGTTGCGGTGGTCCCCCATCACGAACACGGTGCCGGTGGGCACCACCACGTCGAAGGCCACTGACGACGGGTCCACCTGCCGGCCCGTCGACGGGTCGGTGAAGAGGTAGGCGCCTTCGTTGAGGGCCACACCGTTGACCGTCACGCGTCCCTGCGCGTCGCAGCAGGCCACCGTGTCACCGGCCACCCCGACGACCCGCTTGATCAGATGATTGGTGCTCTCGTCGGGGGCGAGCCCCACGAAGATCAGGGCCCGGCGGACGGGGTCGTCCTCCTCGGCCGCGGGCGCGAGCCAGGAGAGGGTGTCGCGGAACACGACGACGTCCCCGCGCTCGAAGCCGACGATCTTCTGGACGGCCACCCGGTCGCGGATCTGGAGGGTGTTCTCCATCGACCCGGACGGGATCACGAACATCTGCGCCACGAAGACCCGCAACAGGGTGGAGGCGATCAGCGCGCCGACCACCACGATGGCGATCTCGCGCACCCACGACCCGACGATGGCCCACCCGCGGCTGCCAGCTTTGGGCGGGACCGCATCAGCCGACCGGCTCACCGCATCCCCTCACCTGGTTGTTCGCTGGGCGTCGGCCGGATCAGCGGTCGCGCTTCTCCTTGATCTTGGCGGCCTTGCCGCGCAGGCCGCGCAGGTAGTAGAGCTTGGCGCGACGGACGTCGCCACGACGCTCGATCTCGATCTTCTCGATGATCGGCGAGTGCAGCGGGAAGGTGCGCTCGACGCCGGTGCCGAAGGACACCTTGCGGACGGTGAAGGCCTGGGTAATGCCCGAGCCGTTGCGGGCGATCACGGCGCCGGCGAAGACCTGGATCCGGGAGCGGTTACCCTCGATGACGCGCACGTGCACCTTCACCTGGTCACCGGGACGGAAGTCGGGCAGGTCGTCGCGCAGGGCGGACTGCCCGATCTCTGCTACCAGCTTGTTCATCAGATCTGTCCTCGCCAGTGCCACAGGTCACTCGTGGAAGTTGTCAACGGTTGCCGGCCGGGACGCCTTCCCCCTGTGGCAGGGGCGAACCACGGCACGCGACCTCCAAGTCTGCCACAGCCGTACCCCGTCGCGGAAATCGCTGGACAGGCCGACCGGTCAGCGCATCGTGGGCCGGGCCTGGAGGAAGGTCCAGCGGTTGCCCTCCAGGTCGTCTGCCACATAGTGGGACTGGGGGAACCTCTCGATCCCGGTGACGATCGTCGCCCCCTCGGCCCGCGCCCGCGCGAAGTGCCCGTCGAGGTCGTCGACGTGCACCCAGGGCTCGAAGGTCCTGACGGGTGGCCGCTCGCCGTCCAGTCGCCGGACGACGACGGCCGCGTCGCCGATCCTCAGCTCGAGCCAGGGCTGGCCGTGCTCGCCCTCGGGCAGCGGGTCGTCACCCTCGGGCAGCCGCGCGGCGTCCCCCAGGCCGAACACCCGGTTCAGCCAGCGCAGCGCAGTAGCCGGGCGCCGGTAGGCGATCACAAGACCCAGGCGGGAGAGCTCGTCGGGCACCCGGGGCGACCCCTCCCGGCGCGCGCACCACGACCCCAGCCAGGCCGGCACTACGCGGGCCCAGCTGGTGCCGCCGGCATCGCTGCCACCGGCGGGCACTGTGTGCTCGACCACCACCCGGGTGCCGCCGGGTACCGGCTCGAACCGAACCTCGGTGAGAACGTCGTCGAACGGGGTCTCCCATCGCAGCCGCACTCCCGGCTCCCAGGCGGTGAAGCGACCGCGCACGAAGACCTCTCCGGCGTCGGGGTCGTCGAGCACCTCGAGGATCCGTCCCCCCACGCCCGGCTCGCAGCACACCTGCACCACCCGACCGGCATCGCTGAAGAAGTTGATGAAGCCCCGCTCCCACCACAGATCCATCTCGTCGGTGAAGACGAGGAAGGCGGTGCCGGGATCGATGGCGACCTCGACCTGAGACGAGACCGTGTGCCCTTGGGTCATGATCGTTCCTCCACGTGTCGCTTGAATGATGCGAGCTGGCGGTTCCACTCCGCCTGCAGTTGGTCCAGCCACGCCTGGAGCGCCACGACCGATTCGGGCCGCAGGTGGAAGACCCGCGCCCGGGCGTCGGTGGCGACCCGCGCGTCGACGACCACCCCGGCTTCCAGCAGCACCCGCAGGTGCTTGCTCATCGCCGGGGCGGACACCCCGCAGGCCTCGGCCAGCTCCCCCGCCCGCCGCGGGGCCTGGCTCAGCAAGGTGACCACCTCGCGACGGGTGGGGTCGCTGATCGCGTGGAAGACGGGGTCCAGCCCGGGTGATGTGACTGCCATGATCGCCAATTATTAACCGCTTGGGCAACTATCGGCAAGGGTGGGCACTGACGAACCTCCTGGCCGATCCACCCCCAGACGCAGGCAGGGCCCCCGGAGTCATCCGGGGGCCCTGGCTGGGCACACTGGCTGGTCGGCTACTTGCCGTCCTTCTTGAACAGCGAGGCCATCAGGTCGCGGTTCAGCTGGCTGATCACGTCCAGCGGAATCTCCTTGGGGCAGACCGCCGAGCACTCGCCGATGTTGGTGCAGTTGCCGAAGCCCTCGGCATCGTGCGCCCCCACCATCGCCTTCACCCGGGTGTACCGCTCCGGCTGCCCCTGCGGGAGCATCGCCAGGTGGGTGATCTTGGCGCCGGTGAACAGCATCGCCGACGAGTTCGGGCAGGCTGCCACGCAGGCGCCGCAGCCGATGCAGGTCGCGGCGTCGAAGCCCCGGTCGGCCTTCAGCTTCGACACCGGAGCCGCGTGGGCGTCCGGCGCCGACCCGGTGTTCACCGAGATGAAGCCGCCGGCCTGGATGATCCGGTCGAAGGCGGTCCGGTCGACGACCAGGTCCTTCAGGACGGGGAACGGACCGGCCCGCCACGGCTCGACGTCGATGGTGGCGCCATCGGCGAAGGACCGCATGTGCAGCTGGCAGGTGGTGGTGGGCACCGGGGAGTCGCCCCGGCCGTGCGCGGTGCCGTTGATCACGACGCCGCACATTCCACAGATGCCCTCGCGGCAGTCGTGGTCGAAGGCCACCGGCTCCTCACCCTTGACGGTGAGGTCCTCGTTGAGCAGGTCGAGCATCTCGAGGAAGGACATGTCCGGGGACACGTCGGTGACCTGGTAGGTGACCATCCGCCCCTCTGCCTGGGCGTTCGCTTGGCGCCATACGCGCAGGGTGACGTTCACTTGTAACTCCGTTGCTTCAGCTCGATGTACTCGTACTCCAGGGGCTCCTTGTGCAGGACCGGCTTCTGGCCGGTGCCGCCGAACTCCCACGCCGCGACGTAGAGGAAGTCGTCGTCGTTGCGCAGCGCCTCGCCGTCAGGGGTCTGGCTCTCGGCCCGGAAGTGACCGCCGCAGGACTCGCGCCGGTGCAGGGCGTCGACGCACATCAGTTCGCCGAGCTCGAAGAAGTCGGCGACCCGTCCGGCCCGCTCGAGGGTCTGGTTGAGATCCTCGTTCACGCCGGTGACCTTCACGTCGCGCCAGAACTCGTCCCGCAGCGCCCGGATCAGCCCGATCGCCTTGATCAGGCCGGCCTCGGTGCGGTACATCCCGCAGTACTCCCACATGATCTGGCCGAGCTCCTTGTGGAAGGAGTCGACGGTGCGCGAACCCTTGATCGCCAGCAGGGTGTCGATCCGGCTCGTCACCGACTCCAGCGCCTCGACGGCCGCCGGGTGGGTCGCATCGACCTTCGGGAACGGGCCCGCCGCAAGGTAGTCGTTGATCGTGTTCGGCAGCACGAAGTAGCCGTCGGCCAGACCCTGCATCAGGGCGGACGCGCCGAGGCGGTTCGCGCCGTGGTCGGAGAAGTTGGCCTCGCCGGTCACGTACAGCCCGGGGATGTTGCTCGACAGGTCGTAGTCCACCCACAGCCCACCCATGGTGTAGTGCACCGCGGGGTAGATCCGCATCGGGGTCTCGTACGGGTTCTCGCCCGTGATCTGGGCGTACATGTCGAACAGGTTGCCGTAACGGGCGGCGACGCCGTCCTTGCCGAGCCGCGAAATCGCATCGGAGAAGTCGAGGTAGACACCGCGACGCACCTTGCGCTCGTTGCCGTCGGAGTCGAACTCGGTGACCTGCGGACCGACGCCGCGGCCCTCGTCGCACATGTTCTTGGCCTGGCGGGACGCGATGTCGCGCGGCACGAGGTTGCCGAAGGCCGGGTAGATCCGCTCCAGGTAGTAGTCGCGGTCCTCCTCGGCGATCTCCCGCGGGTCCTTGTCGCAGTCCTCGGCCCGCTTGGGCACCCAGATCCGGCCGTCGTTGCGCAGCGACTCCGACATCAGGGTCAGCTTGGACTGGTTGGAGCCGTGCACAGGAATGCAGGTCGGGTGGATCTGCGTGTAGCACGGGTTGCCGAAGTAGGCGCCCTTGCGGTGCGCCCGCCAGTTCGCGGTGACGTTGCAGCCCATCGCGTTGGTCGACAGGAAGAACACGTTGCCGTACCCACCGGTGGCCAGCACGACGGCGTCGGCGAAGTGGCTCTCGATCTCACCGGTCACCATGTTGCGGGTGATGATGCCGCGGGCCTTGCCGTCGACGATGACCAACTCGAGCATCTCGTGCCGGTTGTACATCGTGACGGTGCCGGCGGCGATCTGACGCTCGAGCGCCTGGTAGGCGCCGATCAGCAGCTGCTGGCCGGTCTGGCCGCGGGCGTAGAACGTCCGCGGCACCTGGACGCCGCCGAAGGAGCGGGTATCGAGCAGGCCGCCGTACTCCCGGGCGAACGGGACGCCCTGCGCGACGCACTGGTCGATGATGTTGGCGCTGACCTCGGCGAGCCGGTAGACGTTGGTCTCGCGGGCCCGGTAGTCGCCACCCTTGACGGTGTCGTAGAACAGCCGGTAGGTCGAGTCGTTGTCGTTGCGGTAGTTCTTCGCAGCGTTGATGCCGCCCTGGGCAGCGATCGAGTGGGCACGGCGCGGGCTGTCCTGGTAACAGAAGTTGAGGACGTTGTACCCGGCCTCGCCGAGCGAGGCGGCCGCCGCGCCACCGGCGAGGCCGGTGCCGACGATGATCACGGTCAGCTTGCGGCGGTTGGCCGGGTTGACGAGCTTCGCCTCGAACTTGCGCTGCTCCCACTTCTTGTCGATCGGACCGGCCGGCGCCTTGGCGTCGCGCAGCTCGGAGCCGACCTCGAAGAAGTCCTCGGGCCGTGGCCCGCTGTCCGCGGGCCGGGTCGTGGGCTCGACTGTCGTTGTCATCAGTTCAGGACTCCTGTCAGGACGGCCACCGGCATGATCATGAAGCCGAGGTAGATCACGATCGCCACCACCCAGGCGCAGCCGTTGAGGACGGCCTGGGACTTCGCGGAGGTGTTGGCACCCAGGGTCGCGAAGGCGCTCCAGAAGCCGTGCCGCAGATGCATCGCGACGGCGACCATCCACAAGGCGTAGGCGACGACCAGCCACCACACCCGGAACTCACCGATCACCATGTCGTACGCGGTGGCGTCCGGGGAGGCCGCGATCAGCGAGGACCGGACGGTGAACTGCAGGAGGTGGAAGACCAGGAAGCCGGCCAGGATGACGCCGCCCCAGCGCATGGTGCGCGCGGAGTAGGTCTGCGCCAGCTTGCGCTTGGCCTCGTAGGTCTGCGGGTTCGCGATCCGGGCGCGCTGCCACAGCGTCAGGGCGCTATAGATGTGCGCCACGATGGCCAGCACCATGAAGGCGCGGAACACCCAGATGAAGGTGCCCTTCGGCATGATCGGGTAGAGGATGTCACCCTTGAGCCAGTGCGCATACCCGTCGAACGCCTCAGGGCCGTTGAACATCTTGAGGTTGCCGTACATGTGCATCAGCAGGAAGCCGACCATGACCAAACCCGTGAGGGCCATAAGGACCTTCAGGGCTACGGTGGATCGGACAGCTCTCTGATGGGGAGTAAGAGTCGTTGTCGCCACGTCGGTCAGCCTAGTAAAACCTCGGCCGGAATGTCTGACCATTTGCCCTATTCAGGCGGGAACGTTCTCACATCCTGAGCAACCTCTGGACTTTTGGTCAGGCGCCTGTATTTAACCAACGGGCCGCTGTCGTTAATCAGCCCTGCAAAAGGTCCGGACGGCGTTCCCTGGTGCGCTGCCGGGACTGCTCCGCTCGCCACTTCGCCACCTCGCCGTGGTGGCCCGACAGCAGCACCGCCGGCACGTCCAGCCCTCGCCAGGCGGCAGGCTTGGTGTACACCGGGTACTCCAGCAGGCCATCGGCGCCGTGCGACTCCTCCACGAGGGATTCGGGGTTGCCCAGGACGCCGGGCAGCAGCCTCACCACAGCCTCGATGATCGCCAGCGCGGCGACCTCGCCACCATTGAGCACGTAGTCGCCCAGGCTGACCTCGAGGACGTCCATCCGGGTGGCGGCGTGCTGCACCACGCGGGCGTCGATCCCCTCGTACCGCCCGCACGCGAAGACCAGGCGGTCGCGGGCGGCGAGGTCGTTCGCCACGGCCTGGGTGAACCTCACCCCGGACGGCGTCGGGACCACGAGCAGGGGCCGCTCATCGGCCGGCACCAGGGCGTCCAGCGCCTCGCCCCACGGCTCGGGCTTCATCACCATGCCGGCCCCGCCACCGTAGGGGGTGTCGTCCACGGTGCGGTGGCGGTCGTGCGTCCAGTCGCGCAGGTCGTGCACGCCCACGCTCACGAGGCCCGCGGCGATCGCCTTGCCGACCAGGGAGAGCTCGAGCGGCGCGAAGTAGTCGGGAAAGATGGTGACCAGGTCAATCCGCATCGTCGGCCCCGTCCAGTAGCCCGGGGATCGGGTCGACGACCATCCGGCCGGCGGCCAGATCGACCTCGGGGACCAGGGCGGTGACGAAGGGGACGAGCCGCTCGCCGATCGGGGTCTGGACGGCGAGGACGTCCTGGGCCGGCAGGTGCAGTACCCGGGTGACGCTCCCCAGCGGTCGTCCGGCCGGGTCCACCACGGCAAGCCCGATCAGGGCGGTGTCGTGGAACTCGTCCTCGTCGACCTCGGCGTCGGTCTCGATCCGGGCCCAGAGCTCGATGCCCCGCAGCGCCTCGGCCGCCGACCTGTCGGTGGCCTCGGCCAGGCTGATCACGTAGCTGCCGGCCTGCCACCGCAGGCTGCGGACGGTGTAGGTCCGGGCGGGCGTGGTGGAGTACAGCTGACTCCCCGGAGCGAATCGCTGCTCCGGGGAGTCAGTGGCGGTGTGGACGGTGACCTCGCCGCGCAGGCCGTGTGCCTTGCCCACGCGGCCCACCAGAACCTCGGTGTGCGCCATCGGCAGAGGCTCAGCGCCTCCGGTTCGGGCGCCGGTCGACATCGATGAAGTCGATGCGGACCTGCTCGCGCCCGGCGAGCGCCCCGATCACCGTGCGCAGCGCGCTCGCGGTGCGCCCCTGACGGCCGATCACCTTGCCGATGTCGTCGGGATGCACCCGGACCTCGAAGGTCCTGACCCGTCCGCGATCGGTCTCCCTGACCCTGACGTCATCGGGGTTGGGAACCAGCCCGCGGACCAGGTGCTCCAGAGCGTCGGCCAGCATCTCAGGCCTCGTCGCCCTCGGCCGGCGCCTCGACGGCTTCCTCAGCCTCGGCGGCGGCGGCCTTCTTCTTCGAGACGGAGATGGCGGCGGAGGCGGGGGCGTCGTCGGCTTCGGCCAGCGCGGCGTTGAACAGCGCGACCTTGTCCGGCTTCGGAGCCTGCGGGGTGACGCCGGACGGCGCGTCCTGGCCGGTGAACTTCTGCCAGTCACCGGTCCGCTTCAGCAGCGCGACCACGGCCTCGGTCGGCTGGGCGCCGACGCCGAGCCAGTACTGCGCCCGCTCCGACTTCACCTCGATGACCGACGGGTCGTTCTTCGGGTGGTAGATGCCGATCTCCTCGATCGCGCGGCCGTCCCGCTTGGCGCGGGCGTCCATCACGACGATGCGGTAGTGCGGCGACCGGATCTTGCCGAGTCGCTTCAGACGAATCTTGACAGCCACGAGTGTGGTTTCTCCTGTGG
>JAEYNS010000112.1 GCA_023412435.1 Actinomycetes bacterium
GCCCCACCCCGTCGCCGACGCCGACCGGGCCGACCCCGGACACCCGGGAAGGCAGGCAGCGCGACCAGCCGTACACGGTCAACGGCATCATCGTCGTCTCGAAGCGGCACCCGATCACCCGGCGCTACCAACCGTCCAACCCCGCCCGCCACGGGCTGGAGCAGGTGGCCGCGCAGGCACTCGCCCGGATGGTCGCCGACGCCACGTCCGCCGGGATCACCATCAAGGTCCGCAGCGGCTACCGCTCCTACGCCGAGCAGGAGGCGCTGCTGAAACGCAAGATCATCGAGTACGGCGACGAGAAGCTGGCCCGGCGCTACAACGCCGAGCCGGGCAAGAGCGAGCACCAGACCGGCTTGGCGGTCGACCTGTGGGACGGCAGGACCTGGGGCACCGGCGTCCGCAACACCGCGACCGGCAAGTGGCTGTGGAAGCACGCCAGGGAGTACGGCTTCATCCTGCGCTACCCGCCCGGCAAGGAGGCGATCACCGGCTACGCCTACGAGCCGTGGCACTTCCGCTACATCGGGGAAGCCGACTCGCGCCGGTTCAAGCCGAACCACACCCTCACCCTCGAGGAGTACCTGGGCATCGACTGAGGCCGGCGATCTCACCCGCCCGGCGGTGACGGCAGTCGCCGCGCTGGCAAGATGGTCCCGTCACCGCTGCCCGGAGGTCCGATGACCGCTGCCTCGCCATCCGGCGATCCCGTCCGTATCGGCGTGCTCACCAGCGGCGGCGACGCCCAGGGCATGAACGCCGCCGTCCGCGCCGTGGTGCGAACCGCGCTGGGCCAGGGCGCCAGGGTGTACGCGATCCACGAGGGCTTCCAGGGCATGGTGGACGGCGGGGACGGGATCCGCGAGCTCGGCTGGTCGGACGTCGGCAGCATCCTGCACAAGGGCGGCACCGTGATCGGCACCTTCCGCAGCCAGGACTTCCGCAGCTGGGAGGGCCGCCGCGCCGCCGCCCGGAACCTGCTGCAGCACGGCATCGACCGGCTGGTGGTGATCGGCGGCGACGGGTCACTGTCCGGCCTCGACCAGTTCCGCGCCGACTGGCCAGGGCTGCTCGCCGATCTGGTCGCGTCCGGCGAGCTCGAGCCGGCGGTCGCCGACGCGCACCCGGCGCTGGTCTTCGCCGGCCTGGTCGGCTCGATCGACAACGACCTGGTCGGGACGGACTCCACGATCGGCGCCGACAGCGCGCTGCACCGGATCATCGAGGCCATCGACGCGCTGTCCAGCACGGCGGCCAGCCACCAGCGCTGCTTCGTGGTCGAGGTGATGGGCCGGCACTGCGGCTACCTCGCCCTGATGGCGGCGGTCGCGGGCGGCTGCGACTTCGTCCTGATCCCCGAGCGACCCCCCGCACCGGGCTGGGAGGACGCGATGTGCGCAGCACTGCGCCAGGCGCGGGCCAGTGGCCGCCGCGACACGATGGTGGTGGTCGCCGAAGGCGCCCGCGACCGGGCCGGAGCGCCGATCACGTCCGGCTACGTCCGCGACACTCTCGAGGCGCGGCTCGGCGAGGACACCCGGGTGACCATCCTCGGCCACGGCCAGCGGGGCGGGGCGCCGAGCGCCTACGACCGGTGGGCGTCCACCTGGCTCGGCTACGAGGCGGCGCGCGAGGTGCTGGCCGCCGCCCCGGGCAGCACCGGCCCGGTGATCGGGTTCAGCGGCAACCGGGTGACCCGGGTCCCGCTGGTCGAGGCGGTGGCGCGCACCAGGCAGGTGCCGCAACTGATCGCCGCCGGCGAGTACGACACGGCGATGGCCGCCCGCGGCGGCGCGTTCACCGAGATGGTGGGGATCTTCGACGAACTTGTCGACCCGGCCGGCGCGGACCGTCGCGGAGCGGGCGCGGGCGGGCGGATCGCGATCGTCCACGCCGGTGGGCTCGCGCCGGGCATGAACACCGCCGCACGCGATGCCGTCCGGTTGGGGATCCGGCGGGGCCACACCATGCTCGGGGTGCGGGACGGCTTCCCGGGGCTGCGCGACGGACGGATCGGCGAGCTCGGCTGGGCCGACGTCGAGGGCTGGGTGGGCAGCGGCGGTGCCGAACTCGGGGTGCGGCGCGGGGTGCCCGACGTCGCCGACCTGTACCAGCTCAGCCGGGTGCTCGAGGATCACAGGGTGGACGCACTCCTGGTGATCGGCGGCTGGAACGCCTACCAGGCCGCCCACCTGCTGCACCACGAGCGGGTCAGGTACCCGGCGCTGCGGATCCCGCTGGTGTGCGTGCCCGCGTCCATCGACAACAACCTGCCGGGCTCGGAACTGTCGATCGGCGCTGACACCGCGCTGAACGTGATCACTCAGGCGATCGAGCGGCTGAAGGTCTCCGGCGCGGCGGCCAAGCGGGCGTTCGTCGTCGAGACGATGGGTCGCTACTGCGGCTTCCTCGCGCTGGTCAGCGGGCTGTCCGGCGGTGCGGAGCGGGTGTACCTGCACGAGGAGGGGATCACCCTCAGGGCCCTGCAGGCCGATGTGGAGTGGCTGAAGGGCTCGTTCGCGTCCGGGCGGAAGCTGTTCCTCGCGATCCGCAACGAGAACGCCAACGACCTGTACACCACCGACTTCCTGGCCCGGCTGCTCGAGGAGGAGGGCGGCGACCTGTACGACGTGCGGCAGGCGGTGCTGGGCCACGTCCAGCAGGGCGGGTCGCCGACGCCCGCCGACCGGCTGCTGGCCGCGCGGCTGGTGTCGCGGGCGCTCCACCTGCTCGGGGAGCAGCTCGCCGCCGGCACCGACGACGGCTCGTACCTCGGGCTCGTCGAGGGTGAGATCCGGCACTTCCCGCTCGCGCACATCGTCGACGAGGTCGACCCCAGCTTCCGCCGTCCCCGCCGGCAGTGGTGGATGGCCCTGCGGCCCGTCCTCAGCTCCGTCTCGCTCCCGCCCGCCTGACCACGGGGACGGTTCTTCGGGACACGGGGACGGTTCCCTGACACACGGGGACGGTTCCCCGGGACGCAGGGACGGTTCCCCGGGACGCAGGGACGGTTCCCCGGGACGCAGGGACGGTTCCCC
>JAEYNS010000313.1 GCA_023412435.1 Actinomycetes bacterium
AGATAGCGGAGCTGGCGGGGATAGTGGGCGTCGGAGTTGATCGCGAAGTCGCACCCCATGGCAGCGGCCAGCAGCAGCAGGTCGTCGGGAGGGTCGAGCCGTTCGGGACGGGAGTTGATCTCCACCGCGACGCCGAACTGCCGGCAGGCCTCGAACACGACCTCGGCGTCGAACCGGCTCTGGCCCCGGGTGCCGCGCCGTCCCGACACCAGTCGTCCGGTGCAGTGGCCGAGGACGTCGACCGCCGGGTTCGCGATCGCCGCCACCATCCGCAGCGTCATCTCCTCCCGCGGCATCCGCAGGTCGGAGTGGACCGAGGCCACCACGACGTCGAGCCGGGCCAACAGGTCCGCCCGCTGGTCGAGCCGGCCATCGGGCAGGATGTCGACCTCGATGCCGGTCAGGACGCGCAGCGGCGCCGTCTGGTTGAACTCGGCGATCTGGTCGAGCTGGGCCTCGAGCCGTTCGGCGCTGAGCCCGTTGGCGACCCGTAGCCGGGGCGAGTGGTCGGTGATCGCCAGGTACTCCCGCCCGAGCTCGGACGCCACCCTCGCCATCGTGGCCAGCGGCGCGTGCCCGTCGGAGGCGTCGGTGTGGCAGTGCAGGTCGCCGCGCACGGCGGCACGCCGCACGCCCGCCCCGTCGGCTCCCATGACTGGACACCCTATGCCGGTTAGGCTGCTGGCCCGGGGAGAGGAGCCGAATGGCGACAGCCGCTGACTGGTGGCCGTCGGAGGACGACAGGGCGCGGCTGGCGCGCGGGCTGCGGGCCTCCGCCGCGGCCCTGAACACCGCCGCCATGGCCCGGATCGCCGAGCAGCACCCCTGGTTCGCCCAGCTGGACGCCGAGAACCGCTCCTGGATCACCGTGGTGGCCCGCTCGGGCATCGACGGGTTCACCACCTGGTTCGCCGAGGGCGGCGCGGGCAGCCCGCCGCGCAGCATCTTCGACGCCGCACCCCGCGCGCTGACCCGGCAGATCACGCTGCATCAGACCGTCGACCTGATGCGCACCACCATCGACACCGTCGAGGCCGAGATCGCCCGCCTGCCCGCCGACGACCAGGCCCCGCTCCAGCTCGCCATCGTCTACTACTCCCGCGAGGTGGCCTTCGGAGCCGCCGAGGTCTACGCCCGGGCCGCCGAACTTCGGGGCCGCTGGGACGCCCGGCTCGAGGCCCTCGTGGTGGACGCGGTGATCCGGGGCGACGCCGACGAGTCGGTGGCCTCCCGGGCTTCGGCGCTGGGCTGGTCGAACCCGCCCCGGGTCGCCGTGGTGATCGGAGCGGCTCCGGACGATCCGGGCGCCGCCATCGAGTCGATCCGCGAGGTCGCCGCCGGCCACCACAGCGACGTCCTGGCCGCCCAGCAGGGCGACCGGCTGGTGGTGCTGCTGGGTACCGAGCACACCGACATGGCGCCCCTGGTCGGGCTGGTCGCAGGGTTCGAGGGCTATTTCGGACCCGGCCCGGTCGTGGTGGGGCCGATCGTCGACAGCCTGTCGGACGCCGTCGCCAGCGCCCGGTCCGCGCTGTCCGGGGTGCGCTCGGCGCACGCCTGGCCCGCGGCGCCCCGTCCGGTCTCGTCGGCCGACCTGCTCCCCGAGCGCGTGCTGGCCGGCGACGGTCACGCCCGCCGGCTGCTGGCCGGCGAGATCTACCAGCCGCTGGTCGCCGCCGGCGGCGAACTGGTGACGACCCTGGCCGAGTACCTCGCGCAGGGCGGGTCGATCGAGGCGACGGCGCGGGCCCGCTACATCCACCCCAACACCGTCCGCTACCGGCTGCGCCGGATCCAGGAGCTGACCGGCTACTCCCCCGGCGACCCGCGTGACGCCTATGTCCTGCAGCTGGCCCTCACGCTGGGCAGGCTGCTCGGTTAAGCCTGCTCTCAGAAACCCACGATTCCGACAATCAGGGCGCGCACTACACCCCGGCAGCCTGCAACGGTGTTGTAGGAAACCTACAATCCTCACCGGCGCTTTTCGTCCGTGGGCAGCCGCCGGATCCGGCCCCGGCACGCAAGAGTTGAGACGTGCTCGCAATCGTCGCGCCCGGTCAGGGCGCCCAAACCCCCGGCTTCCTCGAGCCCTGGCTGACCGAATCCAGGACTGCTGACCGGCTGGCCTGGCTGTCCACAGTGGCCGGCCTCGACCTCGCCCACTACGGAACGAAGGCGGACGCCGAGACGATCAGGGACACCGCCGTCGCGCAGCCGCTGCTGGTCGCCGCGGGCCTGATCACCGCCCTCGAACTGTTCCCCCACCCCGCCGATGCCTTCCGGCAGATCGGCGTGGCGGCCGGACACTCGGTCGGCGAGATCACCGCCGCCAGCGGCGTCGGGGTGCTGTCCGCCGAGCAGGCCATGGTCTTCGTCCGCGAACGCGGACGGCAGATGGCCGCGGCGAGCGCCGTCCGTCCCACCTCGATGGTCGCCGTGGTCGGCGGGGATCCCGCCGAGGTGCTGGCCGCGATCGAGGCCGCCGGCCTGACCGCCGCCAATCACAACGGGTCGGGCCAACTCGTCGCCGCCGGCACCGTCGAGCAGCTCGCCGAGCTGTCCGCGAACCCGCCGGCCCGCGCCCGGCTGGTGCAGCTGAGCGTCGCCGGCGCGTTCCACACCGTCCACATGGCGCCGGCTGTCGACCACCTGGCGAACCTCAGCCGGGCGATCACCACCCACGACCCGCGCACCCGGTTGCTGTCGAATGCCGACGGCACGGTCGTGCAGAGCGGGCGGGAGTACCTCGAGCGCCTGGTGAACCAGGTCGCGAACCCGGTCCGCTGGGACCTGGTTCTGGAGACCATGGCCGACCTCGGCGTCACCGGCCTGCTGGAGCTGCCGCCGGCCGGGGCGCTCACCGGGATCGCCAAGCGCAACCTGAAGGGCGTCGAGCTGTTCGCTCTCAACACCCCCGACCAGATCCCTGCCGCCCGCGACTTCGTCGCTGCGCACGCCGACGCGGCGTCCACCTCGGCGATGACCACCGCACCCACCTGGAAGCTCGTCGTCTCGCCCAGCAAGGGCACGTTCGCGCGGACGGGGGGCATCGCCGCCGGCGACACCCTCGCCCCGGCGGCGGTGATCGGTCAGGTCAGCACGCTGCGGGCCACCTCCGACGTCGCCGCCCCGCACGGCGGCACCGTGGTGGAGTGGCTGGTCGAGGACGGCGACCCGGTGGCCCCGGGCCAGCCGCTGGTCCGGCTGCATCCCCGCTCCGAGGGCATGGGCGGGAGCGCCGCGTGACCGAACTGAAGGCGAGCGTGGGAGCCCCGTACGCCCGCATCCTCTCCGTCGGCGCCGCCGTTCCCAGCCGGGTGCTCGACAACCACCACATGGTGCAGTTCATCGACTCCTCCGACGAGTGGATCCAGCAGCGCACCGGCATCAAGGAGCGCCGCTGGGTCGCCGAGGACGAGACCGTGGAGACGCTCGCGCTGGCGGCCGCCCGACAGGCGATCGAGCGCTCCGGCCTGGCGCCGTCCGAGATCGACGGTCTGGTGCTGGCCACCGTCTCCCACTTCCACCAGACCCCTGCCCTGGCCCCGCAGCTGGCCAGCTCGCTCGGGCTGGTCGACGCGGTGGCCTACGACATCTCCGCCGCCTGCGCCGGGTTCTGCTACGCGCTGGCACAGGCCGAGGGCATGATCCGCGCCGGCCAGGCCCGAAACGTCGTGGTGATCGGCGCCGAGACGCTGAGCCGGATGACCGACGTCACCGACCGCGGCACCGCCTTCCTGTTCTCGGACGGCGCGGGCGCGGCCGTGGTCGGGCCCAGCCAGACCAACGGCATCGGGCCGGTGGTGTGGGGCTCGGACGGCTCCCAGGCAGGCGCGATCTGGCAGACCGCGGACTGGCAGGACGCGGTCACCGGGGGCACCTGGCCCTCGCTGGCGATGGACGGCCGCGCGGTCTTCAAGTGGGCCACGGGGTTCATCGCCCAGGCCGCCTCGAAGTGCCTGGCCGAGTCGGGCATCACCGCCGACGACCTGGACGTGTTCATCCCCCACCAGGCCAACAACCGCATCACCGACACGCTGCTGCGCTACCTCAAGCTGCCGGAGCAGGTGGTCGTCGCCCGCACCATCCAGGGCTACGGCAACAACTCCGCAGCCTCCGTCCCGATCGCGATGGACGCGCTGCTGTCGTCGGGCCAGGCCCGCAGCGGCCAGACCGCGCTGCTGATCGGGTTCGGCGCCGGACTGGTCTACGCCGGCCAGGTCGTCACCCTGCCCTGATCCACCGGCACCGCCGGAACCAAGCCACCAACAAAGAAGGAGAATCATGGCCACCACGGAAGAGATCCGCGCCCAGCTCGCGGAGCTCGTGAACGACGTCGCCGGCGTCCCGGTCGAAGAGGTCCAGCTCGACAAGTCCTTCGTCGAGGACCTCGACGTCGACTCGCTGGCGATGGTCGAGATCCTCGTCGGCTGCGAGGAGAAGTTCGGCGTCACCATCCCCGATGAGGAGTCGAAGAACCTCAAGACCGTCGGCGACGCCGTCGCCTACATCGAGGCTCACCTGTAGATCCCATGACCGAGATCGTGATCACGGGGATGGGGGCCACCACCCCGTTGGGCGGTGACCTGGCATCCACCTGGCAGGCGATGCTCGCCGGTGTCTCGGGGGTGACCCGGATCACCGAGGAGTGGGCCGACGAACTGCCGGCCCGGATCGCCGCATTCGTCAAGGTCGACCCGGGCGAGATCATCGACAGGGTGAAGGCCCGTCGGCTCGACCGGGCGACCCAGCTCGCCCTGATCGCTGCGCAGGAGGCCTGGGCGGACGCCGGGTTCACCTGGGAGGGCGAGAACGACGTCGACCCGTTCCGGCTCGGCGTCTCGGTGGGCTCAGGCATCGGCGGCCTGCACTCCCTGCTGAACAACTGGGACGCCCAGCGCGACAAGGGTGCCCGGCGGGTGAGCCCGTTCACGATCCCGATGCTGATGGCCAACGCCCCGGCGGCGAACGTCGGCCTGGCGGTGCACGCGAAGGCGGGGGTGCACACCCCCGTCTCAGCCTGCGCCTCGTCCAACGAGGCGATTGCCCAGGCGCTCGACCAGCTGCGGCTGGGACGGGCGGACGTCTTCGTCGCCGGCGGCGCCGAGGCGACCATCCACCCGCTGCCGATGGCGGCCTTCGCGCAGATGCAGGCGCTGTCGCGCCGCAACGACGAGCCCGAGCGCGCCTCCCGTCCGTGGGACAAGGGACGAGACGGCTTCGTGCTCGGCGAGGGCGCGGCGATCCTCGTGCTGGAGACCCTCGAGCACGCCACCGCCAGGGGCGCGAGGATCTACGGAACGATCGCCGGCGCCGGCATCACCGCCGACGGCCACGACATCGTCCAGCCCGACCCGACCGGCGAGGGCCAGTCGGGGGCGATGCTGAAGGCACTGGCCGACTCGGGCCTGAGCGCCGCCGACATCGTCCACGTCAACGCCCACGGCACCTCGACGCCGCAGGGCGACGTGACCGAGGCCGGCTCGATCCGGACCGCGCTGGGCGAGGACACCGACCACGTGGTGGTCACCAGCACCAAGTCGATGACCGGCCACCTGCTGGGCGGCGCCGGCGCGCTGGAGACGATCGCGTCCGTCCTGGCCGTCAAGGACAGGCTGGTGCCGCCGACCATCAACCTGGAGGACCCGGAGCCCGACCTGGGGATCGACATCGCCACCGGCCCGCGTCCGCTGCCGGCCGGCGACGTGGCGGCGATCAACAACTCCTTCGGCTTCGGCGGCCACAACGTCGCCGTCGCGGTCACCAACGCCAACACCAACCGCTAACGGAGCACCCCCATGACCCAGGCCACGGCACCGGCACGCCCGGCGCGTCCGTCCCGCGACGAGGACCCGCGCAACCCGAACCACCGGCTCGCTGCCCTGCTCGACCCGGGTTCGCTGGTGCTGATCACCCCCGATGACGGTTCCGGCATGCTGGCCGCCACCGGCACCGTCAACGGGTCACCGGTCGTCGCGTTCTGCTCGGACGCGACGGTGATGGGCGGGGCGATGGGGGTGGACGGTTGCGAAGCCGTCGTCCAGGCCTACCGGCGGGCGATGGTGGACAGGGTGCCGATCATCGGGGTCTGGCACTCCGGCGGGGCACGGCTGGCCGAGGGCGTGCTGAGCCTGCACGCGGTCGGTCGGATCTTCCACGCCATGACCCAGGCCTCCGGCAAGATCCCGCAGATCTCGATCGTGCTGGGCGCGGCGGCCGGCGGCGCCGCCTACGGGCCGGCGCTCACCGACGTCGTGATCATCGCTCCCACCGGACGGATCTTCGTGACCGGGCCGGACGTCGTCCGGTCGGTGACCGGCGAGGACGTCGACATGGAGCGGCTCGGCGGCCCGGACACCCACGAACGGCGCTCGGGCGTGGTGCACGTCGTGGCCGACAACGAGGCGGACGCCCTGGCGCGCGGCCGGGCGCTGACCACCCTGCTGGCGGCGCAGGGTGCGATCGCCGCCGAGGTGCCCGATCCCGACCTGTCGGAACTGCTGCCCGATTCCCCCAAGCGTGCCTACGACGTCCACCCGCTGCTGAACGGGCTCCTCGACGAGGGCTCCGCCTTCGAGTTGCACGCGCGGTGGGCGCCGAACATCACCATCGCCCTCGGCAGGCTGGGCGGGCGCACCGTGGGGGTGATCGCCAACAACCCGCTGCGGCTGGGTGGTTGCCTCGACTCGCTCAGCGCCGAGAAGGCGGCCCGGTTCGTCCGGCTCTGCGACACCTTCGGGGTGCCGCTGGTGGTCGTGGTGGACGTACCCGGCTACCTGCCGGGCGTCGGCCAGGAATGGGACGGCGTGGTGCGTCGCGGCGCGAAGCTGCTGCACGCCTTCTCCGAGGCGTCGGTCCCGCGGGTGACGCTGGTCACCCGCATGGCCTACGGCGGCGCCTACATCGCCATGAACTCCCGGTCGCTGGGCGCCACCCGGGTGTTCGCGTGGCCCAGTGCCGAGATCGCCGTGATGGGGTCGGTGGCCGCGATCCGCATCCTGCACCGCCGCAAGCTGGCCGAGATCGCACCGGACATGGTGGCCACGGTCGAGGCCGACCTCGCGGCCGAGCACGAGCGGAGCGCCGGCGGGATCGACAAGGCGGTGGAGATCGGCGTGGTGGACGAGATCATCTCCCCCACTGCCACCCGGTCTGCGATCGCGGCCGCGATCCGCGCCGCCGACACCGGCGTCCGGGGAGGCCACACCAACATTCCGCTGTGACAGCGCGTCAGAGGGAAGATTGCCCTCCGGGGGCGGATTCTCCCCGGTTTGCGGGCGGGCTCAGCTGACCCGGTGCAGCCAGCGGACGGGGGCGTCCTCGCTGGCGTGGCGGAAGACCTCGAGCTCGTCGTCCCAGCTGGTGCCCAGCAGGTCCTTGACGGCGTCCTCGAGCGGCTTGCCGCCCAGCGCCTCGGAGACCAGCGCCCGCTTGAGCCGGTTCTCGTGGATGAGGATGTCGCCGTTGAGGCCCATCACCGCCGAGAAGACGCCCAGGCGCGGGGTGTAGGCCCAGCGCATCCCCTCGCTGGTACGGGTCGCCTCCTCGGTCACTTCGAAGCGCAGGCGCTGGCACCGGGTGAGGGCTGAGGTGACCTCGGCGCCGGTGCCGACGCGGCCGGCCCAGGCGAACTCGGTGCGCAGCGAACGCGGCTCGGCGGGTTGGGGCGTCCAGTCGAAGCGGATCGGACAGCCGACGGCAGCGCTCACCGCCCACTCGATGTGAGGGCAGAGCGCTGTCGGCGCCGAATGGATCAGGATGATCCCGCGCGTGCTGTCCATCTGTGTCCCCTTCGCTGAGATGTGCCTTCCCCAGCAACCTCGACCCGAAGGAGATGGTTCATTCTGCCCCACCCGTCACTGCAGCACCAGTCGCCCCCGCGGTGGACAGTTCTCGCCGAGGACGGCCAGAAGTGTCCAGTCCGGCGGGGTGGGGTCCGTCCCCGTGCGCCCAGGGACCGTCCCCTGACCCGAGGACGCGCCGCTGCACCGAGCGCTCCCGTCGTTGTCGAGGACTCCCTCCCCGAGGGAGTTCTCGGTGTGGTGGGGAGTTCTCGGCGGGAGGGGGAGGCTCGGCTGCCGACCCTCAGGGCCAGCG